>JAHZMA010000067.1 GCA_022599575.1 Alphaproteobacteria bacterium
GTTACCCGCTTACGAATTTTGCTTGCAAGCCAGCCATTATTTTAATCTGTTAGATGCGCGTGGGGTGGTATCGGCAACCGAGCGACCTGCGATTATCAGCAGAGTGGCGGTTTTGGCGAAATTATGCGCGCAAAAATGGGTTGAAAGCGAGATGAAAAATGCCTGACCAAATGGCTGAATTGCTGCTAGAATTAAGCGTTGAAGAAATCCCATCAGCGCATCAACAAATGCTTGCCGATGCGCTTGGCGAGAATATCTGCACGCAGTTGCAAACAGCCAATATTAAAGTGGTTGATGATGCACTCACATGCCATGCCACTGCCAGACGCTTGGTGGTGGCGATTAATGATTTGCCCGAACAAACTGAAGCGATTAAAATTGAGCATAAAGGACCGCGCAAAGATGCCCCACAACAAGCGATTGATGGGTTTTTAAAGGCGAATAATATCACGCTTGAAGATTGCGAAATTCGTCAATTAGCAGGTGCAAAAAACAAGGTGAATGAGACCTATTTTTGGCTGAAGCAATTACCGCCCCGCTCCCTTGCCGAAATTTTACCCGATATGATACAGCAGGCAATCATCAAATTACCGCATCCGAAATCGATGCGGTTTACGCAAGGTGATTTTAAGTTTATTCGTCCGTTACGCGCGATTATGGCATATTTTAATGGGCAAGCATTAAAGGCGAGATTTGACTATCAGGGGTTATTGATTGATTATACCGACCATGCTGTTGGTAATTATATGACTAAGCCGAACAGTAAAATCATGCCGAAATATTTTGCGGATTATCAACAGCAATTAGCGCAAAATGATGTGGTGTTATCACAACAAGCAAGACTGGCAGTGATTACCGATGCGCTTGCTGGGCAGAAGCTAAATCACGCACTCATCAATGAGGTGGCAGGATTATGTGAAATGCCTGTGCCACTGATTGGCAATTTTGATAAGAAGTTTTTAGACTTGCCTGATTTTTTATTGGAATCGGTTCTAAATCATCATCAGAAACATTTCCTATTGCGTGATGATGCTAATAAGCCAACAGGCGAATTTCTATTTTTCAGCAATGGTGAGCGTGTGGATAATGAGGTGGTTATCAAGGGCAATCAGCGCGTGTTGCAAGCAAGATTAAGCGATGCCCTCTTCTTTGTTGAGCAAGATTTAAAGCAACCTGTTACCGAGCGGATTGCCATGCTAGAAAATCTCACTTTTCACCCTAAATTGGGAAGCATGAAAAGACGGGTTGAGCATATTAAGAATATATGTTTAGACACATTAGAAAGGCATTTGTATCTAAAGCACATCGACACAGAAATGACAAAAAAAGCCTGTGATTTATGCAAATCTGATTTAACAAGCCTAACAGTGCGTGAATTCCCTGCCCTGCAAGGCAAAATGGCAGGCTATTATGCCGAACAAACAGAGGCGCATAAAACAGAAGCGCATAAAAAAATGTTCTCTGCTATCAGTCAACATTATTTGCCACTCAATGATGGCGATGCTTTACCCGATAGTGACTTAGGAAAATTGCTTTCACTGATTGATAAAACCGATATATTATGTGGTTTTTTTGCCATCAATGAATTGCCGACTGGTTCCAAAGACCCGTTTGCGATTCGGCGCACCGCGATTGCGATTGTCAATTTATCACTTATAGGGATATATCATTACAATTCATCTAGCACTTACTTCCCAACATTTATCAAACTGGCACTACAAGAATGGGAAAAAGATTTAAATATAAAGCTAGATGTAGAAAATATCACTGATGATATTAATCGCTTTATTGTTGATAGGTTAATTGCCAAAATGAAAAAAGAAGGGAAGCGTCATGATATTGTTAAAGCCATTCTTAACAACAATACCTATAAAGACAAACCACCTGAATATATCCACTTTCTTATTGCAAAAGTTAATTTTTTACAAAGTTTTTGTGAAGGTGATGCAGGAGTAGATTTATTAAAAGCAGTAAAACGAGTCAATAATATCATCTCTGACGAAGAGAAAAAACAAAGAAAAACATTGACTGCAGATGTGGACGTTAACCCTAAACTATTCCAAAAAACAGATTATGAAAATAATCTTTATCGAAGTATTGAAAACCTCATATACAGTCCCGAAACTGTGGGTGATACGGGTATATTTAGGGATCAATTAATGTATATCAGTAAGATGAGTTCTGCTATCAATGACTTCTTTGATAATATAATGGTTAATGTCGAAGACCCGAAAATTCGTGAGAACCGTATCAATCTATTGCTGATGTTTCGCAACGAGTTACGCAAAATTGCCGATTTTTCTCTGATTCAACAATAGACATTTACTATCATAATAATGTATAAATTATATCAAGATATTTCACATTAAAGGGCAGGCGATGAGCAACTGGATTTACCATTTTAGCAAAAAAAATAGTGATGGCGATGAAACCATGCGGAATTTACTGGGCGGCAAGGGCGCGAATTTGGCACAAATGTGTAAAATCGGCTTGCCTGTGCCACCGGGTTTTACGCTCACCACCGAATTATGCAATTATTTTTACGAGAATCAGCAAAGCTATCCCGCCGATTTAGAAGCGGCGTTCGATAAAGCCATCACGCATCTTGAAGCTGAGTTGGGCTTAAAATTTGGCGATAATCAGAATCCGTTACTGGTTTCCGTGCGTTCGGGCGCACGGGTTTCTATGCCGGGCATGATGGATACTGTGCTGAATCTAGGGCTGAATGATGCGACTGTGCAAGGGCTTGCCGCCCAAAGCGGTGATGACCGTTTCGCGCATGATAGCTATCGGCGTTTCATTCAAATGTATGGTAATGTGGTGTTAGGCGTAGCGCATCATTTATTTGAAGATATTCTGGAACAGCATAAAAATGATGTCGGCGCATATGAAGATACCGAGCTTTCTACTGATTCGCTGAAATCAGTGATTGCCGATTATAAAAGCTTGGTGCGCAATCAAACCAATCAGAATTTTCCAACCGACCCCAAAGAACAATTATGGCAAGCTATTGGTGCGGTTTTCCAAAGCTGGATGAGCCCACGCGCTATTACTTATCGCAAGCTGAATAGCATATCATCACAATGGGGCACTGCCGTTAATGTGCAGGCGATGGTGTTCGGCAATATGGGCGATGATTGCGCCACTGGGGTGGCTTTCACCCGCAATCCATCAACGGGCGAAAATATGTTTTATGGCGAATATCTTATCAACGCGCAAGGCGAAGATGTGGTGGCAGGTATCCGCACCCCGCAACCTTTAACGATTCAAGCCAAGCAAGAACAAGGCACCGAACTGCCCGCGATGGAAGAAACCATGCCACAAGCCTTTAAGGAATTATCCGATATTCGCGCCTTACTAGAAAAGCATTATGGCGATATGCAAGATATAGAATTCACCATTCAACGCGATAAGCTGTATATGCTGCAAACCCGCGCAGGTAAAAGAAGCGCGCGTGCGGCACTGAAAATAGCGGTGGATTTGGTGAATGAGGGCATTGCCGATAAGAAAAACGCGCTGATGAATATTGCGCCACATACATTAGACCAGTTACTGCACCCCACATTAGACCAAAATTCTAGCAAATCAGTGTTGGCGGTGGGTTTGCCAGCATCGCCCGGGGCGGCATGTGGGCAGGCGATTTTTACCGCAGAACATGCCGAAGCGATGGCGCAAAATGGCATGGATGTTATTCTTGTGCGTAGCGAAACCTCGCCTGAAGATATTCACGGCATGCATGCGGCACGTGGCATTTTAACCGCACGTGGTGGCATGACAAGCCATGCCGCAGTGGTGGCGCGCGGTATGGGGCGTCCGTGCGTGGCAGGGGCATCTTCACTGGTGATTGATGAGGATTCTAAATCTTGCCATATTGGTTCAACCGTGATTAAAGAAGGCGACTATATCACCATTGATGGTAGCACTGGCGAAGTGATACAGGGCAAGGTGAATATGGTATTGCCCGAACTTTCCGATGAATTTTCTACCATCATGGAATGGGCTGATGAATTCCGCACGTTAAAGATTCGCACCAATGCCGAAACCCCTACTGATTCTAAAGTGGCACGGGAATTTGGTGCTGAAGGTATTGGGCTATGCCGCACCGAACACATGTTTTTTGAGGGTGAGCGTATCACCGCCATGCGCCAGATGATTCTTGCCAGCAGTGAACAATCACGCAGGCACGCACTTGCCAAGATTCAACCGATGCAATCAGCTGATTTTTTAGAGATTTTCAAGATGATGAAAGGCTTACCCGTAACGATTCGCTTGCTTGACCCGCCTTTGCACGAATTTCTGCCCCATTCCAAAGAAGAGCTGGAAGCGGTGGCGGAAGCTGCTGGTATCGATGTGAATATCGTTACCGAACGCACCAAATTTTTAGAAGAATCCAACCCAATGCTAGGGCATAGAGGGTGCAGGCTTTTGGTAACTTATCCTGAAATTTGCGAAATGCAGGCGCGCGCTATCTTTATCGCCGCCGCTAATGCCAGTAAAGAAACAGGCGAAGCGGTTTTGTGCGAAATCATGATTCCACTTGCCGCCACCAAACAGGAACTCAGCTTGCTAAAAGATGTTATCATCCGTGTGGCAAAAGAAGTGTGCGAGGAAACAGGGCAAGAAATCCCTTATATGGTCGGCACCATGATTGAACTGCCACGCGCCGCCTTAATGGCGCATGAACTTGCCGAACAAGCAGAATTCTTCAGCTTTGGCACCAATGATTTAACGCAGACCGTGTGGGGATTAAGCCGTGATGATGCAGGTAAGTTTTTGGCGGAATATGAAAATAAAGGGATTATCGATAATGACCCATTCACCACGATTGATGTGGATGGGGTTGGTAAAATGGTTGAGATGGGCGTTGCTGGTGGACGTATCACCCGCCCCGATATTAAATTGGGTGTCTGTGGTGAACATGGCGGGGATCCTGCTTCGGTGCATTTTTTCCACAAGGTTGGGCTTGATTATGTTTCGTGCTCGCCTTATCGCGTGCCAATTGCGCGCCTTGCCGCCGCCCAAGCAGGAATCAGTGAGGCAGGAATCAGTGAGGCAGGAATTAATGCCGCAGGGATGAGCAAAAAATCATGAATAGTGTGATATCACCATCTATAAGTTGTGAAAAATCACAGCTGTCTTCAAAAGATTCTTGCTTTTTTAAAAATGTAGTATATATTTTTGAGAATGAGTAGAAAATATCTAGGGCAAACTATGAGTCGTTATAAATATAAATTATCAAATAATCGCAAGAAAATTGCTTTCATCAGCAAAAATATTTTCTTAGCCATATTTCTACTGTTGCCTGTAACAAAGGCGTTTGCCGCTGAGCAATATTTCAGCCTTTCGCGTAACTTTCTGAATGTAAATTTTCAAGGTAACTCTACGCAATTTGAAAATTATTTGCGTTATACTTATGCCACAGCAGGTGCTGGCTATAGTGCAATCTATGGATATAATCTTGAAAATGTTACCAAAGGTTTTGGGATGGAAGCAGGCTATCAATTAAATGAAACTGAGAAAAGAACAAGAACATTTGCATCAGGTGGGACGTCACCATTTACGTTTTTAGGTGATGATAGCTTTGTTGGAACATCTCAAATTAAATATAGTCGACTTTATGTTGATGCACGTTATTATTACTCAATATTCCAACGTACCGCAACGCCAGCAGCTTTATATGTGGGGGTCGGTATTAGTCAGACAAAAGGTAATATCTTGTTCAATGGCACGACATTACATAGCGAAACATATACAAGTCTTGGTAATTTTGTGCTTGGCGTTCGTGTAAAATTCACAGAAAACGCATTTCTTTTTATCGACTATCAATCATTATTTCCCTATCTGATTGCCAAAGATTTTGCGATTGCAGGTGGGCAAAAATTTACTGTTGAAGCTGCCTCTAATACCATTGGGGTTGCTATCTTATTTGGCTCAAAGAAATAGAATGAATTTTATATGAAACAGAAATCAACATATATACGTTTGAATATAGGCAATTATATCAGGGTAATTCTGGTCACTGCCATTATATATTCTATTTTTAATGTTACAGTAAGCCATGCAGCTGAATATTATATGGGAACTGGTATTGTACAGGGTGATTTGGTATATGAACATAATAACTCCAATAGCCCCTTTAACCCTAATAAATTTCCTTTTAATCCTGATGACATAGACATTAATAGTGAGGGTCCGCAACCGATTGCAGATAATAATTTAGCGGTTAATTTAGACGGGCTTATCGCAACTTTAGGCTATCATCACAAGAATGTTACAACTGGCTTAAATTTAGAAATAGGTTATTACCAATTAAGCGGTTCTTATTACAACCCCACTCCCGGTCCTGGTAGCTCTTTCTTTGCTAATATCGACTACCAAAATCGCTATGTTGTTTCACGTTACCATGTTCCTTTTGCACGATATTTTTCAGCATATGCAGGTGCGGGGCTTTCCAGCAGTCTCTTCTCTCAAAGCTATGATACTGTTACTTATCATTATGGTAAAATAAAACCATTTTATAATTTTGGCTTAAGATTAAGGTTGAAAACGGTTTTTATATTTATAGATTATTCCAAGATTATTGTAGAAGATAACTATTTAGAAGCGGGGCAAATATTATCAGATAACGATGGTAACCAAGTACCCAGTGCAACGCCATTTCTTGATGCTACATCAATCAAACTTGAAACGTTTACACTCGGCACATCCATCTATTTTGGTAGTGGTGCCAGATAAAAAGCCAATAAAAACTCTTAAAAAATCACTTTTTCTTTTATTGCTATTATATGATGAAGGTTTTTGCCAATAAAAGCGTATTATTATAAATGAATAAAATTGGATTTTACATGCGCTACAGAACATTCATCATTGCCTTATTCGCTTGCTTTTATAGCAATATTGCAACTGCACAAATAACGACACAAACAAAACCGCAAAATATTGCTAAAAGCACGTTAAGCCAAGCAGAGACAACCGCCCTGTTAGGCCGTTACCACCCTGCCATTCACATCGGTTATGGTTCGGCGCGACCTGTGGATTTTGAAGATTTCTATCTCTATCATTCTGAACTTAAAAAAGGGCGTAAAATTATCAAGCCTGCCCCCATCACAGCTTCTGACATAAAACAGGTTGAAAATAATCGGGATTATCATAGCGATTATTTAGGCTTGCACCAAATCATGGATGAAAATGCACCGATAGATGCACCAATTTATGGACGTATTTATGAAGAAACGCTACCCGCCTATCCACCGCTTAACCTGCCCGCACGCGATGTGTTGGTGCTAAAATATAGTGTCGTTTTTACCTCAAGCGGGTTGCCGATGGGGTTAACCACAACGCAAGATTTTTTTGCATCACTTGCGGGCGACCTTACAATTTGGCACGAGCTTGATATTCATGGCGCGGTGCAAATTATTATTGACCGTAAAACGCACACCCCGATGATTTTACTGCTTGCCCAGCATAATTATTTTCGCAGCTACATTATTGGGCATGATGTGATGATGCCCGAAGATGAACATATTGCCATTTGCTATGCGGTGCGCTCGAACGAACCGTATATTTGCCCCGATATCACCACAAGTTACCGCACGGTGGGCAACCCCAGCGCATTAGAATTTGTGTTAACAGGTGATAATAAACCAATGGTTGATGGTGGTTATGATTTGGTTTATGCCGCCGATGAATCTCAAAAAATGCAGGTGCAAGTGAAGCAATTTAAGCCCGACCACCCATTTTATACGGCACGCATCCCGATGGGCGATATCCGAAAACTGTTCGGCATTATCCCCACTTGGTTTCGGCGCGGTGCCCCTGGCGCCAACTTAAACGCGCCCAGAAATTTACGCAATTATGGTAAATTATCAAAAATATTTTACCTGCAAGATGGCGATGCCGAAATCGCGCGCATCATCAAAAATGCCTTCAAATCATGGGAAAATGTTGATGCCAGCGCTGCCCTAGCGCATAACGCGCCACGCTTTTGGGGTAATCTAAAACTGCATTATTGATTATCTTTATTGTGTTGATAATATTTTTTATATTTTCTTCTTATCCAGCTTGATGTTTCTATTCCATTACATATTCTTGAAAAAAGTTGCTTATTTTCTAACATCCCTTTGTTAATGATGGTGTTTTGAGGGGCATCGCAGGATATTATACGTGCTTCACGATAAAGCATATAGGATTTATGTTTAATGAAATCTATACCTAACATCGGTTCAATGATGCAAGCATCATCACATATTGAATTTTTATATGTACAAATTGGAACAGTTAAACATTGATTAGAAGCATCAGGATTGGTGCAAACCACAAAATAATGGTTCCTATCAGGGTCATACACTGTCCCTGATTGCATTAAAAACAAAGCCCTCTTAAATAGCATCACTTTTATGATAATGACGCTAGTTTTTTAATATCTTCCTGTAGGCTTACCCATTGTGCATGATGCTCATCTACATTCTGAATACCAACATATTTCATAATGGTTTTCAGCTCAATTGGAATGCTACTTCTACCGGGGTCTTGCCATTCGGGAATATGTTGGTGCGTCCAATTTCTTAACTCGAATTGATCCATTGCACCAAATTTTTGCCAAATTTCTTGCATAATAGCAATTTCAGCATCACTTAATTCATCTAAATCATCAGCGAGCAGGTTTTGGTTCATTAATGAAATATCATTCTCCATACGTTCCTTTAACAGCTTATCAAATCTCTTTCGTGGCGATCGCCTAGCATTAGGTGTGCTATTTTCAGAATTTGGTTTTAAGCGATTGTATATTTTAGAACATACGGGACCATGTTTCATTGATACATGATCATCATCAGAAATTGGAAAACCATGTTTCTCGATACATTTCCTATCAGCCAAATAAATCAGCTTAATGACTTTCATAATATTGATTTTTTTATCGGCTTCTTGCATTGCAAAAAATGCCACAATTTGTTCAGCGCGGTCAATTTCAAACATTGGTCAACTCCTTATCTACCTTATTCTAGCATAAACAAACTATCAATTCGATAAAAAAACGCGCCATTCAATAAAACAGCGCGTTTAACAAAGCTGGTTTATCTCCAAAACTTACGCAGAATAATATAGCTGATATTCAAGCGGATGGGTGGCAAGGTCTAGTTGTTCTACTGCTTCCATATGTAATGCAATATAGGCATCGATAAAATCATCACTCATCACATCGCCTTGCTTCAAAAATTCTCTATCCTTATCCAGACTTTCCAATGCCTCACGCAAATTGCGCGCAACGGTTGGTATATCTTTCAGCTCTTCAGGTGGTAAATCATATAAATCTTTATCCATCGCTTCACCTGGGTGAATCTTGTTGCGGATACCATCTAAACCCGCCATTAACAACACCGCATAGCATAGATATGGGTTTGCAGTTGCGTCAGGATAGCGCACCTCAACCCTTTTGCCATTCGGGCTTGCCACATATGGAATACGGCACGAAGCCGAACGGTTGCGCGCCGAATACGCCAATAATACTGGTGCTTCATAACCTGGTACCAAACGCTTATAGCTGTTGGTGGCAGGATTGCTAAACGCATTAATCGCGCGTGAATGTTTTAAGATACCGCCAATATAATGCAAGCAAGTTTCTGATAAATCAGCATAGAGCGAGCCTGCGAACATGTTTTTGCCATCTTTCCAAATTGATTGATGCACATGCATGCCAGAGCCATTATCGCCAACAATCGGTTTTGGCATAAAGGTTGCGGTTTTGCCATAGCTATGCGCCACCATATGCACCACATATTTGTAGAGTTGCATCTTATCGGCAATATCAATCATGGTTGAAAATTTCATGCCTAACTCATGTTGCGATGGTGCCACCTCATGGTGATGCTTTTCCATCTCAACGCCTAAATCAGTCAACACGGTGACCATTTCAGCGCGCAAATCTTGTTCGGAATCAACGGGTGCAACAGGAAAATAACCACCCTTAACAGCTGGCCGATGGGCATAATTGCCACCCTCCATCTCGTCACCACTGGCATAAGGGCCTTCTTGCGAGCGCACCTCATACATACATTTATTCATATCGTTTTTAATCAAAACCTCGTCAAACACAAAAAACTCAGCTTCAGGACCAAAATAAGCGGTATCGCCCACATTGCATTCACCCATATAATTAATCGCCTTTTTGGCAATCGACCGTGGGTCACGATTATAGGGTTGACGCGTCGATGGTTCTAAAATATCGCAGAAAAGCACCAACAAAGGTTGCGCTGCAAATGGATCGATATAGGCACTTGTCGCGTCGGGCATCAGCAACATATCGGATTCATTAATCGCCTTCCAACCCGCGATTGACGAACCATCAAACATCACACCATCTTCAAAAATATCCTCGTTAATCGTGCTGACATGCTGTGCCGTATGATGCCATTTACCGCGAATATCGGTAAATCTAAAATCAACATATTGAATATCTTTTTCTTCAATCATTTCTAATATTTTTTTTACATCAGACATTTTACTTCCACTTTCTAAATTCTATTTAATAGCATCGTCGCCACGTTCGCCTGTGCGAATTCTAACGGCATCCAATATTTCAGTTACAAAAATTTTGCCATCGCCAATCCGCCCTGTTTGTGCAGTTTGCGCGATAACTTCAATCACACGCTCTAGCATATGGTCTTCAATCACAATTTCAATTTTTGATTTTGGCAAGAAATCAATCACATATTCCGAACCGCGATAAAGCTCAGTATGTCCCTTTTGTCGTCCGAATCCCTTCGCCTCAATCACCGTGATACCTTGCACACCAATTTCGTGCAATGCTTCTTTCACTTCATCAAGCTTAAAGGGCTTTAACACCGCTTCAACCTTTTTCATGCGTTACCTTTTGAAAAACTAGCCAGCATATCACATCCAAGTCATAACAGGCTATCATAATTGTCATTGAATAGTGATGCAAGATTAAGCAAAATGCGTGTTAAAGTCAAGGGGGGAATTATGTAATCTATGCAAAAAACTTGCCTAGCTTTAATGTTAATGCTACAACATCAAACAGGAGACAATTATATGTATTTATTAATTATCGCGGTGGTTTTATTGTTACTTTACTTGCTGTTAGGCGGGTTTAGCAATATTGATAGCAAACGCATTTCAGCCTTTATCAAAAGCATTCGCTGGTATTTGTTCAGCTTTTTATGCTTATTGCTGGGCTTGTGGCTGTTATTTACTGGCAAGGCGTATCTTTCATGGGTTGCGCTGGCGGGGTTATTACCATTGCTGAAACGATTGCTATTAGGTGCGTTTTACTTTTGGGGCATTAAGAAAGTCCGTGATACTATCAATAATAATATGGGCGGTGGTGGCAATCCAAACGCGAAACTTCGCGCCTTGCGTAGCAATATGACAATCCCCCGTGCCGAACAATTACTAGGCGTTACGCAAGCTGAAACGGAAGATGAAATCATCACCGCCTATCTTAAATGCAAAAAGCAAATCGCCAAGCAATATAAAGATGAACCCGATATCAAGGCGCAAAAAATCCAAGAGCTAGAAGCGGCGAGGGATAGATTACTGGTGGGGTGATTAATTGAAAGCATCATCTGAAAAATTAAATTGTTTATGGCTTTTATCTAGAGCAAGACGCTTATGGCATATATTAACATATTCAGGCTTCAACTCAAAGCCAATATAATCTCTTTTTAAATTTTGCGCAGCAACTAATGTTGAACCACTTCCGCAAAATGGATCAATTACAATTTGACCTTGTTTTGTTGTAAGTGCAATTAGTGCCTCCATTAATTTAATTGGTTTTTGAGTAGGATGATAATTTCCTTCTTCAAGTGAAAATCCACAACTTATAACATTATCAGGCGAACCCGAATATTTAACAAATGCACTTTCATTAAAAGCACCAACTTCATGTTGTACA
>JAHZMA010000068.1 GCA_022599575.1 Alphaproteobacteria bacterium
GCAATCGAAGCGCATCTTGCCGTTAATGCGATTGAAGCATTAACGGCTTTAGATGCACTGGGTTGCCTATTCTGACTCGTGTTGAGTAAATGCCCATCGAGAAGCGAATTCGCGCCCCCCATAATTAATGGGAATCACCGCGCCCCCCATAATTAATGGGAATCACCGCGCCCCCCTTGATACTATAAAGCCCCATCGCAAAGCCCCCCATATAATAATGTGATGAGGCGCGCACGGTTTTTGTGCTACACGCCCTAAAGCCCGCAAAAGCCAAGTGAATGCCTGATATCCGCGCCTTAAAACTTAAACTAGATGCCAGTTTCTACTTGATTATCGATACCATCATTATAGAGATGCAAATAGGGTTGTATCCTATCCTCATCAGGCGCGTCATCATTAGAAAAATAGTTTTCATCGTGCGCTTTACAAATAATATACCCTATAATAATACCGATAGTTAACCATAATAGAGCATCACCAACCTCAAGACTGCCACCACTATCATCATCGCCATCATTATGACAATGACGCCCACCATTGATGTTATCATTATGACAGCCTGAAGAATCTGTGCCACCACTATGCGCTTGCGCCACCTGTATATTGCATAGATTGATAGTAAATATTGTAATTAATAATATAGATAATTGTTTCATACATTTTTAATATATTACAAATTATACAAATGCAAATAAAAATATATATTATTATGTTATTTCATTATGCCGAACTGAGTAACAAATCCAATTTCAATGCTCCATCATGCAAAAAATGCGAAAGATTGTGGGATATAGGGGTTTTGAGGTTTGTTATAATTAGCAAACAAAAAGTTATTTTTGCAATAATATAATATGCTGTTGTGACTCAACTATTTTTGAAATCTCTTTATTATTTGCATGTGATAATGATACTGGTGTTAAAGATAAAACCATAGAAGATAAAAATGCCACTAACTTGCCTCTTTTTCCAAAGAATTCTCTTGGCTTTGTTTTAACAACACGCCACTGATTGCCCATTACTATCAATAATTTTAAAACTTTCATGCCCACAAAAAACAATATAGAAAGCGATAACATCCAGATAGGTGAATTCACCCAAATGGTTTTTATTTTCACACGATGCGCTTCTTTCACAATGCAATCTATTTTTTCTTTTTGTTTTATATCAAGCTTTTCTATTTTATTCGCAAACTTCTTAATCTGCTTTATTTTTTTTTCATCTCTTAAAATAGATATTAACAACAAGAAATGCCTTACAAAAGTTATTTTCTTTTGAGCTATAATATTTTTACCAATCAAATCAGAAATTTCATCATAAATTGGATTGCTTGAATCAACATCATTGTCACGCACAAAACATGACCATTCAGTTTCTAATTCTTGCAATTTATATCCTAAAATTTTTACTAAACTAGGCTGGATAATAAAATAATAGGTAAATAAAATCAGCAACAACCAAAAATAAGTATCAATAAATTGATATATAGATATAAGCATCACAACATTCCTACAGTATTTTTAACAGCTGTATAGCAGTAGTTTAAAGTATTTGCAACAAAATTTCAAGCTGTTATAGGAATATCATTGGCGGTTAATAGAATAATGCGTTCTTTTAATGATTTATTTTGCGTTTGTAGTGATTTATTTTGCGTTTGTAGTGATTTATTTTTAGACCAACAACGTATGATTAACATCAATAATGCTATTCCCATAACGATAGCACCGCCTGTTACCCATTTGCTCTCATACCAGTTAACAGTATGGCAACCAATAAACTCTATAAGACCCGTGATTTTTTCTATTTCAATTTTCGTAATAAAAATGAGAAAAACAAGAAAAACAAATGCTTTTTTATAATTCAAATAAATATCGTAAATAATATTTCCAACAGCACGCCAAAAGGTAATATCTTTATTAAATTCTCGTTTTCCCATATCATATTCCTGTAACAATTTAATTTTTTTTGGGCAATTTATTATATATGCGAATCAAAGTCAATAAATGGTGTAATAAAAACACAACAAATGGCGTTGATAATCCCCTCGACATACTCAAAATTAGCGGTGGTGCGTGTCTTAATACATTATATATGGGGGGCAATCGAGCGAGACTTGGTTTGAAAGCGGTTTGAGCTTTCAAACCTTTAGTCGATGCGGATTGCCTATGCGATGGTACTTATTGATTACGGCTCAATAAGAGTCAGAATAGGCAATCGGGTAAATCTAAAATTCGCAAAATATATTTTGCGAATAAGATTTGCCTAGATTGCCCCCCTTAACAACCCCCCGCTGTTACTCAAAACTGAAACCGTGCGTGTCTCATCACATTATTAATATGGGGGGTGCGACATTTTATAGGCGATGAGGCATAAGCCCATCGCCAAAAATGACCCCCCATACCCCCCGCTGTGCTTAATACTTATATGGTGCGTATCGCCACAACATCACACATTGCTTTTTTCATCAAAACCCTATAATATAAGTGATAATAAGATGGCACTATATAAACGCCATCATCAATAGGTTGGGGTTAAAAAGGGTTTTGCACATGCAACAAGCATCGTCTCACCGCTTTCATGAGAGTTTATTTCATGAAGACCATATCAGAGGCATTGTTGGTGAAACATTACGTCTTGAAGATGCCTACATATTAGGCAAAATATTAGGCACGGTTGCGCGCCATGAGGACGCAAATCACGCGATTATCGGCTATGATGGGCGTCCATCATCGCAAGTGCTAGAAAAAGAGTTAGCGCGTGGCTTGGTTACCGCTGGCATGAAGGTGATGAATATCGGTTTAGCCAGCCCTTCCATGCTATGGTTTCTTGAAGATGAAATGCAGCCAGGGCTTGCTATTATGATTGGTGGCGGTAGTAATATTAGGGGCAACAACGCTCAGCATAACGGCTTTCGCATCAAGATGAATGGCAAAATCTTCGCCTCAGATGACTTAAAACGAATTCCTAAAATCGGCTTAACGGGAAATTGGCGTAGCCTTGATGGCGGCACTTATATTGCAGGTCATGCCGATATCGCCTATACCAAACGTTTATTAACCAGCCTAAATGCAACAAACCCGAACCTATCGGCGATTTGGTGTAGCAATAGCGCGCTTGCCAATGTTGTTTTTCCGCAAATGCTACCCTCACTCAATGGCATGCATCATAATATCACCCCTGCTGGCGACGATACACTTGATTTCATGCTGAAAAAAACAGTGATTGAGAGACAATCCGCTATTGGTTTTGGCATTGATAGCTATCATGAATATTTACATATGGCAGACGATAAAGGGCGCGTGATTGACCCCGACCGCATCTTGCCCGTGATGCTAGAATATATCACCGATGGGACGGCAATAGCGGGCAAAAAAATATTGCTAGATATCACCGCATCGCGCACCATCGGCAGATATTTAAGCAATCAAGGCGCTATGGTTGAATATTTTAATGGCGGGCATATGTTATGGCATCAAAAAATGCTATCGGGCGGTTATATATTGGGCGTAAACATGGATGGGCATTATTATTTTGAAAGCCAGCAATTTTATGGCAGTGACGATGTATTCTTTGCCGCTTTCAAAATGCTAGAAATTTGCAATAAATTCAACCCTATTAGCGCAAAAATTGATACCATGCCCTATTCGGTGATTTCCCCGATTGAGCATATTAATATCGTGCAACAAACCCCACTTGCCTATCTTGATGATATGGTTGAAATTGTAAATCAACATCAGCCAGAGGCAGAGATAACACGCGAAGAAAATTACCTGATGGTAAAGCAAGAAAAAGACTGGTATATCATTCTTGCCAATCAAGCCGATAACACCCTCACCATGCGTGCCGAAGCCGAAACCCGTGATAATTTCAATAAAATTCGCAGTAATATGCTAAATCTGTTAAAACAAGCAGAAGTGATTAAATAATCACCCCTATTTTAGCAAACGTGTCTCAAATAATGTGAGGCAATCAGCAATCTGTGCATCGTTGGTCATGCGCCCAACCGAAAGCCGCATATAGCCGAATTTCGTAGTATCTTTTTGCGCCATATCGCCCGCTTGTTGAAGCGCATTGATAATATTACTGCTTGCATCATCGCTTGCGCTACATGCCGAACCTGATGAAAATTGAATTTCGGGCAAGGCATCGCGTAATTTTTCGTTGCTAAATTGCGTGAAAGTGAGATGTAAATTGCCCGCTAGCCGATAATCCATACTGCCATTGACGATTATATCAGGAAACAACGCTATCAGCCCTTGCAATAAATCATCGCGCAATTTTTGAACCCGTGCCATTTCTGTTGGCAATGATTGTGTCGCCAGTGCCACCGCTTCGCCAAACCCAACAATCAAAAATATCGGTAATGTGCCAGAACGCAAACTCCGTTCTTGCCCGCCACCATGATAAACGGGCTGTAACAGGCGCATATTTTTGGCATAAAGCGCGCCCACCCCTTGCGGTCCATAAAGCTTATGGGCAGAAAAACACGCCATATCAACATTCATTGCTTTAATATCAAGCGGGGTTTTGCCCAATGATTGCGTCATATCCGAAAATAATAGCGCACCATTATTATGTGCCAATTCAGCAATCGCTTCAATATCTTGCAATATGCCAATTTCATTATGACTGTGCATGATGGCAACCAAGCCGATATTTTCACTTTCCAACAAATGCTGTAACGCATCCATATTCACCCGCCCATCAGCATCTATCGGTGCATAAATAAGCTGACAATCGCCACGCTTTTCTATCGCTTGCAATGTTTTTAACACTGCTGGATGCTCACCTGCCAATGTGATGATATTGGCCCGCCCCTGTTGTTTCAGATGTGGCATGATGCCTTGCAATGCGATATTTGCCGCTTCGGTCGCGCCTGATGTGAATAACAGTGAATGGCGCGAACAATTGAGCGCATTGGCAATTTGCCCGCGTGCATGTTCCACCGCATTGGCGGCATTTATCCCAAATTGATGACGCGCATGGGCATTGCCGAATTGCTGAATGTCACCATCGCCCATCCATGAAAGCATGGCATCGCTTACCCTGCTATCAAGTGGCGTGGTGGCATGATAATCCAGATAAATCGCCTTCATAGTCTTAATCCCTGCCATGCCTGAATCGCTTTATCAATGCCTGCTTCACTCATATCATTGCCAAATGAAAAACGCACGGCACGGCTTGCTTGCGCCTCGTCATAGCCCATCGCCAGCAATGCCTGATTGGCAGAGACTTTCCCCGATGAACATGCCGACCCATTCGATGCATTAATGCCTGCCAAATCTAACTGCATCACTATTTGCTGTGCCTGCAAATGCGGGTGAATCGCAAACACTGTATTATGAAGCCGTTCTGCCCCATAGCTGACAATATCTGCGCCTGCTTTTATTAAGCCTTGTTCTAACCTGTTTCGTAATATTAGCATGAAATCTAATCTGGCATTATCGGGCAATAACCTTATCGCTTCGGCAAAACAATTAATCGCGATAAAATTTTCAGTGCCAGCGCGCAAATGCTGTTCTTGTGTGCCACCTAGCAACATTGATTTTGGCTTTTTCGTATCGCGATATAATAATGCACCTGCGCCTTGTAACCCGCCAATTTTATGGGCAGAAATTGTGATATAATCAATCGAATCATAGCAATCAGGCGGCATCTGATATTTACCCAATAATTGCACCATATCGCAATGGGTGATGGCATCATAATTTTTAGCAAGGGTAAAAATTTCTTTGATATTCTGCACAATGCCAGTTTCGGAATGTGCTGCTTGCACGCTTAAAAATATTTGTTTATTTTGTTGTTTTGCCTGCGCTAAATAATCTTGCATCACCGCCATATCCACAGCACCATCTTGATTGACGGGCAGTAGCATCAGCGCATCTGAATGCAACTTGATTGCGGGTTGCAACAAAGAAGGATGCTCGGTTTGTGGCATGATGATGCGTATATCATTGTTGATGGCATCATCAGGAATTTGATACAGAAATAAATTATTGGCTTCAGTCGCACCAGAGGTAAAAACCAGATGATAATGATTACCGAAAAACTGCATGATACTGGTGCGCGATTGTTCAATCATACCGCGAATATTTTGTCCGCGATAATGCGGCGCACTGGCATTGCCATATTGTGTGAGCAAATCGCTTACCAATGGCAATAAAGCTGGCAAAAGTGGCATATTGGCATTAACATCAAAATAACTCTTAGCCGTTTGCGAATAATCAGCCAACGGGATATTTCTGACTCTGCTTAAGCAGATTCACTTGCGCGTGCAAATCATCAATTTCTGATTGTAATTCTTGCAACATCCTTGCAGTTACATCGGGCAAATCATCGGGCATGCCATAGGCGGTAAATTCTTTTGAGCATTTCTTGCGTAAAATACGCCCTGGATTGCCGACCACCGTCACATTATCTGGCACATCTTTGGTGATAACGCTGGCACTGCCAACTCTTACATTTTCGCCAACCGTTACCGCGCCTAAAATTTGTGCACCCGCCCCAATAATCGCGCCATCGCATAGAGTAGGGTGCCGCTTAACGCAACGCTGACTATCCGCGTCAACCGAAGGCGATACCCCGCCCAATGTGACACCATGATACAAGGTTACATTATCACCGATGATGGCAGTTTCACCAACCACCACACCCATGCCATGGTCAATGAAGAAGCCTTTGCCGATTTGCGCTGCTGGATGAATTTCAATACCCGTTAGCCAACGCCCAATCTGCGAGATAAAACGTGCCAAAAACTTTAGCCTTAACTGCCACAAAAAATGCGCGATTCTATGGCTTATCATCACATGTACAGATGGGTAAAGCAGCAGCACTTCTAAAAAATTGCGGGCGGCGGGGTCGCGTGAAATAATGGCGCGTAATTGTGAAATCATATTATATCCCCTATAGAATTATTTTTGGTGAAATCATTTTTAATCCTGTATGGCTACATTATCGCAAAATAAAAAACAAAACGCAATCATTAAGTTTACCCAAAATAAGTGAAAAAATAGTTGTTATCATAAAAGTTTTTATTGAAATTTTATCAAAAATAGACTATAGTTAGTTCGCAATGAAACTTCTTAATTGTCTATCTGTCATATCACAATGTTATATTTATTTCATATAAACATGAAATCATAGATGTTACGTTGTTATCTTTTGTTTTGACGATAACATTTGTTGAAGAATAGTAAACACTGATAGATAAAATAAGCTTCACGGCTAAAGATAACATATATATAAAGAGAGAGTTAATGCCCGAAATAACATTAAGCGGCTCAGCTGGTCGCATCGAAGCGCGTTATTATGCTGGCAGTCCTAATAATATTGCTATTTTGCTTATGCACCCACACCCTTTGATGGGTGGCACTATGAGTAACAAACTCATCTATACGCTTTACAATAGTTTCGTTAAAATGAATATCTCATGCATGCGTTTTAATTTTCGCGGTGTTGGGCGTTCCGAAGGCGAGTTTGATAATGGCGAGGGCGAATTATCGGATACTGCTGTTGCACTAAATTGGCTGCAATCCAAAAGCCCTGGTCAACCAATTTGGGTATGTGGCTATTCGTTCGGGGCATGGATTGCCATGCAACTTTTAATGCGTCGCCCAGAAATTCAACGGTTTATTGCTATTTCACCGCCTTGCAATATGCATGATTTTAATTTTCTTGCCCCCTGCCCCAAATCAGGGCAGATAATTCATGGCACACAAGATACAATAGTACCAATTGAAGAAACGTCAAGCCTTGTAGAAAAACTCAACATGCAAAAAAATATTAAAGTTGATTATAAAATTATACAAGATGCCGACCATTTCTATAAATATCAAATTGAAGAAGTGCGGCAGCTTGTTTGTCAATATGTGCACGAAACTTTATCACCCGCCCTACAGTAAAGCGGCAAACCAATAAGGGGAGCAATGAAAATCATGAGAGATGTTTTACAGTTATTGGTTGAAGGAAAAGATTTATCACATGAAGATGCTAGTCATGCCTTTTCTGCATTGCTGGCAGGCGATGTGCCAGAAGCGGTGATAGCTGGTTTTCTAGCAATGTTGGCGCAAAAAGGCGAAACAGTTACTGAAATTGCCGCTGGTATGCAAATATTACACAGCAAATCGCATAAGCTAAATGCCCCTACCAATGCGATGGATATTGTTGGCACTGGTGGCGATGGGCTGAATAGCTATAATATTTCCACCAGCGCCGCGCTGATTGTAACGGCTTGCGGTGTGCCTGTTGCCAAGCATGGCAGTGCTTCGGTTAGTTCAAAATCGGGCGCTTCCGATGTGTTGACTGCGTTGGGTGTCAATATTAAGGCTGATTTTGCTACCATGCAACAATCAATCGATGAATGCGGTATCTGTTTTATGTTTGCACCGCTTTATCACCCTGCTGTTGGCAATGTGATGCCCGCCCGTAAGGCTTTAGCTATCCGCACAATTTTTAATTTTTTAGGTCCTATTTGCAATCCTGCTTCGGTGAAAAGAATTTTACTTGGCACTTCGGAAAAGCGATTGCTTCGCCCCTATGCCGAAATTCTACGCGATAATGGCTATCAGCGTTTTATGGTGGTGCATGGCGAAAACCGCATGGATGAATTAAGCCTATCATGCCCTACTTTTACGATTAGCTATGATGGCAATCAGCTGATTGAAACCACGATGAATCCCGCTGATTTTGGGTTTGAATTTTGCGAACAATCGGAATTAATCGGTGGTACGCCAGAAGAAAATGCCGTCATGCTGAAAAATATTATCGCGGGAAAACCAAGCAAATGTGCCGATTTGGTGCTGATGAATGTTGCGGCATCTTTATGGGTTGCCGATAAGGTGAGCGATATAAAACAAGGGGTAACAATGGCGCGTGATGTGATTGCATCGGGCAAACCAAACCATATTTTGCAACAATTTATTGCTATTACTAATAAAGCATAATGGCATCGATACTCGATAAAATTGTACGCGATACTGCCCTTATTGTAAAAGCGCAAAAGCAGGCATTGCCACTGGCTGAGTTGAAAAATATGCTTGATAGTGACGATAAAAGGCGCGGGTTTAGAAGCGCATTATTACAGCATTCAAAGCCTGCGATTATTGCTGAAATCAAAAAAGCCTCACCCTCACGCGGGCTTATCCGTGCTGATTTTAAGACGGGACTTGATGCCGCGCTGATTGCCAAAGCCTATCAAAAAGGTGGTGCAGCTTGCCTTTCAGTATTGACTGATGAAAAATATTTTCAAGGCGATATATCTTATTTAGGCAATGTGCGGGCGGCAGTTGATTTACCCTTATTACGCAAAGATTTTATGATTGATGAATATCAAATTTACCACTCGTATCTGTTGGGTGCGGATTGTATCTTGCTGATTATGGCATGCCTATCAGATAACCAAGCGAAAGATTTTCACACACTCGCCACATCATTAGGGTTAGATGTGTTGGTTGAGGTGCATGATGCCGAAGAATTACAGCGCGCCCTAACATTTGCACCCAATATGATTGGCATTAATAATCGCAATCTCAAAACGCTTGAGGTGGATTTGGCGACTACAGAAAAATTAGCAAAATATATCCCCGATGATTGCTTACTGGTATCCGAAAGCGGGCTTGAACACGCGCCCGATTTACAGCGCATGGCACAAGCTAATGCAGGGGCAGGGGCAGGTGCATTTTTAATTGGCGAATCCTTAATGAAACATGATAATATAACACAAGCAATTCAAACATTACGAACAGGATTTAATCATGAGTAAAGGGCATTTTGATAATGAGGGGCGCGCCATTATGGTAGATGTTTCTGCCAAATCCGCTAATAAACGAATTGCCGTTGCCAGCGGTAAATTATTCTGCAATCAAGAGGCTTTCAATCACGCGCAACAAGGCACTGCCAAAAAAGGCAATGTGGTGCAAGTGGCAGAGATTGCCGCTATTATGGGCGCAAAACAAACCAGCGCACTGATTCCATTATGCCATAATCTGCCCTTGCAATCGGTGAAAATCCGTATCGACTGC
The DNA here is from genome assembly GCA_022599575.1 of Alphaproteobacteria bacterium. Taxonomy (GTDB): domain Bacteria; phylum Pseudomonadota; class Alphaproteobacteria; order JABAAW01; family JAHZMA01; genus JAHZMA01. The sequence goes on from JAHZMA010000068.1 coordinate 10,017, forward strand.
CATGAAACCGCACAAGACGGTATGATTAAGGGCGGCATGATTAAAGTGGTGGGCGAGGCAATTACCCATGCCGAAACTGGTGTTGAGATGGAGGCGCTCACTGCCGTTAGCATTGCCTGCCTTACATTATATGATATGCTAAAAGCCTATGATAAAGCGATGCAAATCACCGATATTCAGCTTGAACAAAAAAGTGGTGGCAAATCGGGAGACTATCAGCGCCATGCTTGATTATCCAGCCGCGCTTGCTAAAATTTTTCAAGCCTGCCCGCTTATCGGCACCCAGATATTAGACATCAATGATGCAACATTAGCGGGGCGTGTGCTTGCCGAAAACCTAACCGCACCGCACCCCATGCCCAAAGCCGCCATATCAGCAATGGATGGTTATGCCATCATGGCAGGAAATGATACACCGCATTATCACGTGATTGGCGAGAGTGCCGCGGGGCGTCCATTCACTGATACGGTAAGCAAAAGCGAGGCGGTGGCAATTTTTACTGGCGCATTACTGCCAGAAGGCGCAAATTGCGTGGTGATTAAAGAGGAATGCATTATCAGTGATGATAGGCTGGTTCTGCACGAGAAGCTAACCCCACAAGCAGGCGATTATATCCGCGAAGCGGGGCTAGATTTTGCCAAAGACGAGATTTGCTTGCATCAATATCAATGCTTAAATCCGCGTAACCTTGCCCTGATGGCGGCAATGAATATCAGCAAATGTTTGGTATTCACACAACCGAATATCAGTATCATTTCAAGCGGTGATGAATTATGCAAGGCAGGTGACGCGCAAGAAAAATGGCAAATCGCATCATCAAACGATATTGCGTTAAAGCATCTTCTGCCGCCTTATGGCGCTAATATTATTGCAAGCCATCATGTCAAAGATGATGTGCAAGCCCTCACCACCTATCTGCAAAGCCAAGTCACCCAAGCCGATATAGTGATATTAACAGGTGGGGTTTCAGTGGGCGATTATGATTTGGTTGCCCAAAGTCTTGCGGCTATAGATGATTACCAAACCATCTTTCATGGCGTTAATTTACGCCCCGGCAAGCCCACTCTATTCGGCAAAACAGAGAATTGTTTGGTGTTCGGCTTGCCCGGTAATCCCGTTTCTGCCTTTATTGGCGCGCTATTATTCATTGTGCCAGCTTTGCAAAAAATGCAAGGGCGCAGTGACGAAAATGCCACCCCGCCCATAATGCAAGCCATGCTTGCTTGTGATTTGCCAAGCGAGGGCAAGCGTAGCCATTATAGGCGCGCAAAAATCTATCAACGCCGTGATAACGGCAATCATGGCAATGCCACGCTGTATGCCAAAGCCCTACCACAACAAGATTCTGCACAGCTGAAAATGTTAAGCGAGGCTGATGGGCTTATACTCTGCCCTGCAAATTCACCTGCTAAGAAAAGCGGCGAGATTGTGGATATTATTCTATTCTCGCAGATTGCACAGATTTGTGCAAATACTTGACAATTCATCACGCAATCCGTAATCTTACCACCTTATCAACATTACAAAAAACAACATCATGCCAAAATCCGAATTACTCCATATTTTAACCGAGCGCGGTTTCATTCATCAACTCACCCATGCAGACGAGATGGATAATCTATTTGCTAAACAACAAAATATTGCAGGCTATATCGGTTTTGATGCCACTGCTGATTCCTTGCATATTGGTTCTTTGTTGCAAATTATGCTGTTACGCTGGTTGCAAAAAACGGGACATCAGCCGATTGTGCTGATGGGCGGTGGCACATCAATGATTGGCGATCCATCGGGTAAAGATACCCAACGAAAGATGCTGACCATGCAAGATATTGATAGTAACATTATCGGCATCAAAAAAATTTTTAGCAATTATATTGATTTTGATAATGATAAAGCCTTGATGCTGAACAATGCCGATTGGCTGATGGGGCTTGGTTATATTCCGTTATTGCGCGATATTGGCGCACATTTTAGCATCAACCGTATGATGAATTTTGACTCGGTAAAGTTGCGGTTAGAGCGTGAACAGCCTTTAAGCTTTCTGGAATTTAATTACATGATTTTACAAGCCTATGATTTTATGGTGCTTGCGCGTGATTATGATTGCCGTCTGCAAATGGGCGGTTCTGACCAATGGGGCAATATTGTCAATGGCATTGAGCTTGCCCGTCGGTTGCTGAATAAAGATGTATTCGGGGTAACATCGCCCCTACTCACCACCGCATCGGGCGCAAAGATGGGCAAAAGTGCTGGCGGTGCGATCTGGCTGAATGAAGATAAATTACCCTGCTATGATTTTTGGCAATATTGGCGCAATGTAGAAGATGCTGATGTTGGTAAATTTTTACGGCTATTCACCGAATTGCCACTTGATGAAATTGCGCGTTTAGAAAGTTTGCGCGATAAGGAAATCAACGAAGCAAAAATCATTCTTGCCACCGAAGTAACAACATTATGTCATGGCAAAGCAAAGGCAGATAAGGCGGCAAAAACCGCGCAGACCTTATTTGCATCGAACAGTCAAACCGCAGAAAATATGCCAGAATTCTCACTTAATAAAAGTGATTTAGGCGATGTAATGTTACTGGCTCAATTATTGGTGGTAACGGGTTTATGCGATTCTAATAGCGATGCACGCAGGCAGATTAAAGGCGGGGCGGTACGTATCAATGATGCAAAAATCGATGATGATAAAATGAGCATCAATAGCAAATTTTTTATTGAAAATTCTGCAAGCGGTCAAGATAATGCCATCAAACTTTCATGTGGTAAAAAGAAACATTTACTGGTGAAATTACTTTAGCAATTACTCATTCTCACCCTCACTTTTGGCGGCATTTTCAAGCAATGCTTCTTCACTAGGCGATGTGGTTAATGTGTTGCGGAGATTCTTGATAAATCCCGGTAAAATACTTTCAAGAGGATTAACACTAATATCAGGGTCTGCCATATCGCCTCTCACCTTATAGCCAACGCCAAATAAACCATCTTGTTCACCGCCTATCAATAAGGGTCCTAAAATTGGCGTCTTGCCCAGCACCAAACTTAAGGTATAAAGTGGTATCACTGCACCTTTAATATCAAGGGTTGAATTTTCAATATCAATCACACCAGTACCCGTAACCCCTTGTGCCAAAGAATAAAGCCGCATATTTTTGATAATCACCCGTCTTTGATTATCATAATCAAAATCCATGAAAAAACCTTGCGTCTGATAACCTTTTTGCAAAACTGATACATTTAATGTTACCAATGATATTGCTTCTAAAATCGTGCCAATCACTGGCACACCATAAATGGTAAGATTACCCGTTTCTAGCCTACCCGAATAAAAGAGTTCCCCTGCTGAACGCTGACTGGTAAGCTTTAACCGCTCACCTGCAAAACTTTGGTCTTGCTTATCGCTTAATGTTTCTGCAAATGCTGTTAGCGAGCTAATATCTAACCGTAAATCACCCTCTTGTGTTTTTGTATTATTCTGAAAACTAATGGTAAAATTTTGTTGCTCATCACCATAAGTCATACCCATATACATATCGGTGGTATCTTGGTCAAGTGCGATGTTATAAAGCATGTTACGCGCATAAATATCATTATTATCTGGAACAAAATAAACCTTCTCAATGCCACCTTCAAGCGCAATAACACCCGATGCAGGCTCGCCACCAGTATCTTCGCCCAACCTATCTAACAACCAATTAATATCATCGCCTTTACGCAAGCCCGATAAATCAAACGACTCCCCATCAATCAGGAAGAAGGTATCGCCATTTGTCTCAACCACCCCTTCTAGCTTAAAACGCGTTCTACCCCACGATAACTCTTTCATATCAATAAAGGCACGTGCCTCATCATCAACCAACAATGTGCCTTGTGCATTCAAACCCGCAAAATCAAGCGCAATTCTATCGAATAATACTGTGTTATCAAGCTGAATTTTGGCTTCTGCCGTGATAGACCCCGTTTCACCTTGTGCTTTGCTAATATAAAGCGGTTGCATTGCAACTGTTACATCTTGCATATCAGCATCAAGTTTAATTGTGCCCACCTTGCCTCTATCTTGGCTGTATTCACCATTAAGCGCAATCTCACCATTGATATCTTGGGCAAATGGGGCGTAAATATCCCCCATCACCTGATTGGCACTTAAATGCCCACCTATTTTTATGCGCCTTTTTCCTTTTACAAAATTATCGCGCCAATCTATCACTGCCACCGATTCCCCGCTCATCGCTGTTAAATTGGCAGTTAATTCATCATTGACATAGCTGATATTCCCCTTGCCATCTTTAAGGTTAAAGCCAGAAACAAACAAATCAACATCGTCAACAGAAGCATTTGCAGTTATATCAAGCGGATGATTAAAAAAATCTGATAGTGAAAGCTTGATTGTTATATCCGTATCAGCATTGCCAGTAATACCAGCTAATATATCTTGATAATCTACAAAAAATGATACAAAACTGCCGCCAATATCAAACAAAATTGCCAATGTGCTTTGAAAGACAAGTTTGTTTGTTAAGACAATATTATCAGGTGAAAAATCAACGCTTACCTTTGATTTTTCTGTATCAAACTTTAATTCTGGGTGATAAATTTCCGTGAAAGACACATCAATCTTTTTATCGGTAAATGACACTTTGCCACTGATATTATCAAACAATGGCAGCCCCTTATAGGGGCGCACAATTGCTTGTTCAACATCGGCAGAGCCTTGTAATTTTGTAAGTGTAAGGTTGCCATCAGTGCCTAGCACATAATCAAGCTCACCATCTAGCCGTGTAATCTCTAATTGCGTGATACTATCGGCAACCCATTTGCGCGTACCCGCAAGCAACGTTTTAGGCCAATAATCCAACAAGCGATTAAAAAACATGGGGGCAAGCTGATAGTCAAGCTGAAAAATTGTCTCGCCTAAATCATTTTGGTAAGATACCAACTGATTAGAAATCGCAATATTGCGTGTCGGCTCGCGATAGTCAAACTGATAATAATTATTGCTCAGCAACTGCTTAACATATTGTAAATTCACCGACCATTGTGTCATATCAAACACGGTAGGAAAAAAAGGCAATTTCAACGCACCATCTTCACCATCAAACTGCATATCTAGCACATCAATTTTACCCTTACTATTGCTACGCATCAGCATATGACCATTGATGCTAATATTTGTCCAATAAGATTGTTTGAAGATAAAATTCAGCGGCACATAAAAGCTTAACAAATTTAATTTATTCAAATTACCGCTAATATTCAGGTTTTTCCCAGTGATTAAACTATCAATATGCGGGTGAGTAATATTAAAATCAAACCCACCAATCCAATTAAACTGTAAATCAGAGTGATATAAGCCATCTTTTTCAGTCATCTGGACACTTAAAACCCCAGGCGAGAGTAGCTTTTTGCGTAAGATAGCCGCATTTTGCCCATATTGATTGATTTCTTCAGGAAATGTGAAATATTTTTCATTAAGACTAGCAGGTGCCGTTGCAACATATGCGGTGATAAGGCGCGCATCAGATGCCGTATCTGCTGCTTGCTTTGGTTTGAAACGATGCCAAACAATGCCGAAGCTGATTGGCAAATTTTTAATGTGAATACCTTTATCGATATTGCTAATGCTAATGCGTGAATTTATACTTAAATCAATATCTGGGGTGCCTTGACTAAAGGTTAATAACCCTTCATTAATATCAATTTTTCTATTATTGGTGCCTAAAACATGCAATGATATATTATCAATATAATAACCCGATTCCACTGGCTTTTCGTCGCTCATCAAAGCAGATGGGTTGTGAAACTGTTTTAACAAATTGACCAGCACATTATCTTGTGTGTATTTCTCAATGCCAGCATTACTCTTTTGCCCTGCTTCAACATTACTTGCATTGAGCAAATCAATATTAAGTCTTTTGGCATGTAAATAACGCGGAAATATTTCTAATTGCAAGAAATCTTCTATATAAAAACGTGCATCAACATCATCTAGCAACAGCACCTGATCACCATTTTGCTTATCACTGAGTGTAAACCTATCAAATATCAAATTCATACTGCCATGATTTTTTTCTATACGCATATTGCTGATTAAAAATTGATATTGTGGCGCAAAAATTTCTGCAATATATGCCACCGCCTCATCATCTATTGGCACAACACTCTTATCTTGATTAGCCAAATCACTTAACAAAAATGCCAGTAACAACATTGTTATATTCATCGCGCTCGTCACACGGCGCACCATAAACACAATAATTACTGATAAAATAGTAATCACGCTCGGCAAATGAAATTTATGACTATCCTGCGCTTTATGAAACTGTTTAGAGCGCTTCTGCCTTTTTTTCCGTTGCAGCGTTATTGTAAGAATTTTATGTGCTTTTGCTAAAATTTTATTTGATGATTTACCAGATGTCATCACTTTTTGACCATTACATTTTTTACTTGTCACAAAGATATGAATGAAGCATGATAGTGCAATAATAATATTTTTTTGGCAACCTAATTATGCAAAATGATTCAACCATACAGTTAAATTCACCAAACAAAAAACTTATCGCATCCTTGCAAGGTGATAAATATAAAAATCTTGAGGCGAATTTACAAGCGATTTTTGGCGGTAGCGCGTTTTTACGTAGTTTGTATGATAAATATCCCGAATGGTTAAGTCAATGGCAAAATCAGGGGCAAAATCAGGGGCAAAATCAAAAACAAGATTTTGATAATTTTCTTCAGCAAATCAAATCATTAAGCAAACAAAATGATGAAGCGCGTTTTATGGCGCAAGCCAGATTGCTTAAAACACAAATAGCGTTCAATATCGCCTTGAATGACCTTAACGGCATCAGTGATTTTACCACCACCACCCAGCAAATCACCGTGATGGCAGAACAGCTGATTCAGCAATGTTTTCAATTCACCCTCAAAAAAATGAAAGATTCGCTAAATCTGACACATAACAATCACAGCGAAACAAATTGCGGTTTTACAATTATCGCATTAGGCAAATTGGGCGCGGGCGAGCTTAATTATTCATCAGATGTTGATTTGCTGTTACTTTATGATGATAAAAAATTTATTCCCCGCAATCAGGCACGTGCCGAACAGACTATTCAGCAATTTGTCCGTTATTTCATTGAGCTGATTGAAAAACGCACCCATGAAGGCTATTTGTTCCGCACCGATTTACGTCTGCGTCCTAACCCTTCAAGCACACCGCCTGCCATGAAAATCAGCACAGCACTGATTTACTATGAAAGCATCGCCCGTAATTGGGAGCGCATGGTAATGATTCGCGCCAACCCGATTGCTGGTGATATCGCATTAGGGCAGGAATTTTTACAACAAATCTCACCTTTTCTTTGGCGGCGTTCCATTGATTACAGCACATTGGAAGATATTCATCATCTGCAACAGCAAATGCTGAAAAAAAGCCACATTGATGCCAACGAAAATGGCAGCAACAGTGCCAATATTTGGGCAGGCTATAATGTAAAAACTGGTAAGGGCGGTATAAGAAGCTGTGAATTTTATGTGCAAATGTTGCAATTATTATGGGGAGGCAAATATCCTGATTTAAGGCACCGCGGCATGTTTGCAGCCATCGATGGTTTACATCAGCAAAATTATATCGATAGTGCCACAAAACAGCATCTTTTATTTGCTTATCCTTATTTACGGATGATTGAACACCGTTTGCAAATGCAGAATGATTTGCAAATTCAAACTTTGCCAAAAAATCAAAGCGATATGGAAATAATCGCGCAATTTTCTGGTTACGACAATAGCAATGATTTTCTATCGCATCTTGCCAACATTACCGAAAAATGTCAGAAAAATTATGATGATTTACTGCAAGATTTTATCGCCCCCACAGCACCTGCTCATCAAGCCCATATCAATAACACTATCGCTAACGCACAAAAAAGCGATAAAACAAAGGATAATATCCATCATCTTATCCATCAATTGCCTTTTACCCAAAAAGAGAATATTATAGATGGCATCACCCTATGGCAAAATGGCGAATTGCGCGCCACATCATCTGAACGCGCACGCCACTTACTCGCCACGCTACTACCCGATATTCTTGAGCATCTGGCGCAAACCCTCAACCCCGACCAAGCCTTTATCAGTTTCGATAAATTCTTGAACGCCCTGCCAGCAGGTGTGCAACTATTTGCGCTATTTAAGGCGCATCCGCCCTTGTTACGGATTATCGCCACCATTATGGGAAATGCACCGCAACTTGCCAATATGTTGAGTCTGAATCCTGAATTATTAGAAATTTTCTTAGAAGATGAAGAAATCCCAACCGATAAGCAAAGTGCCATACGCGCCATGCAAAATCGCTTACCACCTAACGCCGAATATGAGGATATTCTTTCGCATGTACGAATTTTCACGCGCGAAATGCAATTTATCATTGGCTGTCAAATCCTAGATGGCACTGTTCCTATCACGCAAAACGCGCAATATTTATGCGCCCTTGCCGAAGCAGGCATACAGATGATTGCCGATGCCACGCAAGCAGAATTTATCAAGCAATATGGAAATTGCGGTGAGTTTGCGGTGATTGCGATGGGCAAGTTTGGCTCACAACTATTATTACCACATTCAGATTTAGATTTGGTGTTTCTTTACCGTACCACACAAGAAACATCAGATGGTGAAAAAAAACTGTTCGCTTCCACCTATTATCAAAAATTCGCGCAACGGCTTACCAGTGCGCTAACGGTTGCCACCCATAGTGGCGAATTATATCAAGTTGATTTACGCCTGCGCCCGTGGGGGAATGATGGCGCAATTGCCAACCAGCTTGCCACATACAAAAATTATTACCGCGATGATGCATTCGCTTTTGAAAAAATCGCTCTCAGCCGTGCGCGCCCCATTTATGGTAGCGATGATTTCCGTCAGCAAATTGAACAGGTGATGCATGAAATTTTAGCCATCAAGCCTGAAAATGTTACTGATTTTATTCATGATATTGCTGATATGCGCGTTAAGATTTCTGCCACTCACCCCACCACTGGTTTGTTTAATATCAAGCATAAACGCGGCGGTTTGGTTGAGGTGGAATTTATTGTGCAAGTGTTGTATCTTGATGCCCTCACTAAAAATAACCCCGCCAAAGATAACATGCCCTATCTCAATGATTATCACGCCATTATCGGGTATTTGGTAAAACAGCAATATTTGCAACCCGATGAGGGTGCATGTTTGATTGATGCGCTAGAATTTTATATCTCGCTGCAAGCAGGGTTACGACTCACCAACCTCAACCACAAGCAACTTGATTTGCTGATGAATGATGAAACCCAGCAGCAATCCCAGCAAAAATCATTGTTAAGCCGTGCTGATATTTTAGCCAAAATCGCGCATGTTGAAGATTTTACCGCTTGCATCGATAAATGCAATGATTTACAACAAAGAGTGACTAAAATTTACCACCATTATATTGGGCAGTATCATAAAAATGCCACCAATATTATTTTATAAAAAAGGATTAAACCATGTTAGAATTAAACCAACCCGCACCTGATTTTTCTGGCACTAGTAATAATAACGAAACCATCTCACTGAAAGATTTTAAAGGTAAATATTTGGTGATATTTTTTTATCCCAAAGATGATACCCCCGGTTGCACCATAGAATCTTGCGAATTTCGCGACTTAAACTCTGATTTTGAAGAAATCAATACCGCCATTATCGGCATTTCGCCCGATGCTGTGGAATCACATCAGGAATTCATCGAAAAATTCTCTCTCAATTTTCCATTACTGGCCGATACCGACCAAAAAATTCAACAAGCCTATGACGTGCCTACGCTAGATAAAGGCTATCTGGAACGTTCTACTTTTTTAATCGCCCCTGATGGCACAATCGCGCAAATCTGGCGCAATGTGAATGTGCTAGGGCATGTGAATGATGTGCTTTCTACGATTGAAGAGCATCAGGAATTAAAGAGTTAGCGATGACGCAATTAGAAATCGGCAATAAAGCTCCTGATTTTTCTCTGCCTGCCGATAATATCAATGGCGGTGGTAAAACATACACACTCAACAATTTTAAGGGTAAAAATCTGGTTCTGTATTTTTACCCTAAAGATGATACGTCGGGTTGCACCAAACAGGCGATTGCTTTCACCGAGAATTTAGAAGAATTTGAGGTGTTAAATTGCGCCGTGTTCGGCGTTTCAAAAGATGCTATTAAAGCGCATGATAAATTTATCGACAAGCATCAGCTGAAAATCCCTTTATTATCTGACCCCGATACTGTTACCTGCCAAGCCTATGGGGTATGGGTGGAAAAATCAATGTATGGCCGCAAATATATGGGTGTGGAACGTAGCACATTCTTGATTGATGCAAGCGGTAACATCAGCAATATCTGGCGCAAAGTGAAAGTGCCAAATCACGAACAAGAAGTGCTGAACGCGTTGAAGGGTTAAAGTTAATTGCAATTTAGCTTAACTAAAAAAATTCTCATAGCTATATGGAGATAATAAATGAGCAAAAGCCATCACATGCCAACAATCAATATTTATTGCGATGAATCATGCCATTTAGAACATGATAATTCACAATTTATGGTTTTAGGAGCAGTATGGTTGCCCAAAAATATTATCAAAAAAACCTGTGCTGATATAAGAGACATTAAGCAACAGCATCAATTTACCAGAAATTTTGAATTTAAGTGGACGCAGCTATCACCAAAAAAAATAGATTTTTATAAAGAAATTATCACATATTTTTTTGAGCAAGAACAGTTGCAGTTTAGGTGTATTCTTGCACTTAAAAATGACTTAGACCATAAAAGTTTTCAGCAAACACATGATATTTGGTATTATAAAATGTATCACACGATGCTAAAAACTATCCTCAATCCTGCCTATAAATATAACATTTATCTGGATTTGAAAGAAAAGAAAATAGGGGGTCAAAGGGTTGCAAAATTAAAGAAAATTCTTTCTCACCATACCCCCTATATCAATAGCATACAATGTATAGATTCTAAAGAAAGCGAGTTGATACAAATGGCTGATATTTTTTGTGGGGCACTTTCTTACCATAATAACAAACGGGATACAAGCGACGCTAAATTAGAACTGATAAAACTTATTGCAGATTTATCAGCGCAAAGCCTTAACAAAACAAGCAACTATAACGAGCAAAAATTTAATATTTTTAAGTGGCAAGCTAATTATAATGGCTCATGATGTTGCACCGATAACATTAGCCGACTGTAATGATGATTATGATGTTTTGAGAGATAGATGTTACCAGCATTATTGTGATATATGGTTGCAAAATCCCTTATTTAATAACAAACCAATTTATAGGGCGAGAGACCTAATTGATGGGAAGGAAGAAAGTTTTTGGGGAATCGTTGATGGACATAATGATGATAAGCAATATGAATATTTAAGACGGTATGAAACCATTACTTATTTTAAAGAGATTATCCTTAATGTTCATCAATCTAAAAACAATTATTATTATAGTAATGATGTTGCATTGCGATGGCTTCAAAAAGAAACTGATGATATCTTATGGTTTATATTTAATAGAAAAACAACCATATTTTCAATAAAATTAAATTATCTTATTGTGTTGAATGAAAATAAAAAACATGCCCGTCTTATCACTGGCTTTCCTATTAGCGAACAGAAAAAAAATAAAATGATTGCACGTTGGCAAGAATATCGAAAAACATAAGTCTTTAAGAAACCAAGACCGCCAAAGACTTTTTCACTCTAACGATCTGGTAATTCTGTCTGCCCAATGGTAGATGAACCTATTCAATAGGTAACACATTATGTATTATTAATCAAGAATAATAACAATTTTTTCTGCATCAATCCCTATTACGCCTTGACTCGCGCCTTGCCCCACGCTTATCGCCACGCTCCGCAATGCGCTGTTCTATCCGCGCGACTGATTCATTATCGGGCGCACCTGCCGCCCCAAATTTTTGCTCAATCGCATCACGCATGAGCGGTATATCTTGCTTTTCATTGCTTGCCAGCGCATCGCGCATTTGCGCCACATGTTCGGCACTAGAACCGCAACAACCGCCAATCACAGAAGCGCCACCATTACGTGCCATCACAGCATAATCGCGCATCAATTCAGGCGTGCCATCAAAATGGATTTTGCCATCATTGAAC
>JAHZMA010000069.1 GCA_022599575.1 Alphaproteobacteria bacterium
GGCACATTTTTAGTGCGTTCTGGCATTTTAACATCGGTGCATTCTTTTGCGAATGACCCTAAACGTGGGCTTTTCATTCTCATCATTGTTGCCGTGATGCTAACAGCTGGTTTTTTGCTATATGGTTTGCGCGGCGAGGCTATGAAAGAAGAAAAAAAATTCAACCCGCTCAGCCGTGAGGGTTTGCTGATTTTCAATAACGTATTCTTGCTGACGATGGCTGCCACCGTCTTTATCGGCACATTCTATCCTTTGGCAGTGGAACTCATCAATGGCGGGCGTATTTCGGTTGGCACGCCATTTTATAACATCACTTTCATGCCACTCATGGTGATAATTTTGCTGATTATCGGTTTTGTGCCTGCCATTGGTTGGCGGATGGCGGCGCGCAAAATTATCAGCAAACATATGCGTATCGTTATCGTGCCAGTGATTATTTTGTTGATTGCCATTCTAACGCTTGCCGATTTGTGGCAATTGCCTTCTATCATCGTGCTGATATTAGGATTATGGGTTATCGTAAGCGCGGGGCTAGATGTTGCGAAAAACCGCCATCATCTGAATGTTTGGGCAATGAATATCGGGCATATTGGGCTGGCACTGATTGCCATTGGTGCGGTGGTGGCAAGCACTGCATCGCATGAAAAAAATGTGATAGCCAAATTTGGTGAAACATTCACATTTCAGCAATATCAGCTCACCGCGCAAAAAATTGATAGCATAACCGAATATGGCTATCAAACGCAAAAAGCAATCATCTTGGTAACAGATGGCAATAAAACCTTTAATATGACACCCGAAAAACGCTTTTATTTGGCACGAAAGCAAGAAACCACCGAAGCATCAATCAAAAGCTTTTGGGGGCATGATTTATATCTTTCACTCGGCACGATAGATACAGATTCTATGGTTATTCGCGCCTATTATAAAAGATGGGTGAGGCTGATATGGTTGGGGGCAAGTCTATTGGTCATTGCCGCCTTGCTCTCACTGATTCGTCTGACGACCACCAACCGATATTCTACAAAACCATCATGAAAGGAACAACATGCCACTAACATCATTCATTTTCGGAAAATACCGACTGATTATTTTCATTCCATTGATTGTGATTATCGCGCTGATGCTGGCATTTTCTGTGGGATTATTTCGCACCGAACGGGGCTTGCCTTCGGCTTTAATCGGGCAGAAAATACCTGAATTTACCGCGCAAACATTGGAAGGCGATGCTATCAGCGACGAGGATTTGCTAGGTGATGAAGTGATGATTATCAATTTTTTTGCTAGCTGGTGTGTGCCTTGTTTGGCAGAACATCCGATTTTAAGAACCTTGCAGGAAACACATAATCTAACGATTCACGGTATTGCTTGGCGCGATAATGCCCTCGCCACTCAGCAATGGCTTGATAAATATGGCCGCGTTTTTGAACATGTGATTATCGATGAACAGCAAAATATTGGGCTTGATTTTGGCGTTTATGGCATTCCTGAGACTTTTATTGTCGATAAATATGGCATTATCCGTTACCGTTGGGCAGGCGTGCTAACTGAACAATTACTCAAAGATGAGATTTTGCCATTGATTAGCGAGTATCAGTAACATGCGATTTTATGCCTGCATATTATTACTAATGCTGATCGCTATCATTGCTGATTCGTCAGACATAAAAGCGCAAACAATGATTGATGATAGCGAATTTTTTGAATTTTCTGAAACATTGCGTGCGCGCGAACATAAAATTTCGCAAAAATTGCGGTGTCCTATTTGTCAGGGGCAGAGCATTGCCGAATCTGATGCTTTGATTGCCAAACGCTTGCGTTTGATGGTGTTAGAAGAATTGCAAAAAGGCAAGAACGAGCAAGAAATTATAGTTGAAATCAAGAAACGCTATGGCGATTATGTTTCGTTTAAACCGCCCTTTAATAGCGGCACATTAATGTTATGGCTAGGCCCATTTTTGATATTAGGGCTGATACTTTATTTGGCACGGCATAAATTCAGTTGGGAGCAATCAGAATGAACTTACTTGCCAACTATCTTATCTTGATTTTTCTTATTTTAATCGTTTTTATTTTTTATGCACGTCATTTGGCGAATCGCTATCAAGGCTACGGGCGTTACCGCTTAAATGGCACTTTGTTAGGGGGAATCACAATTTTAGGCGGTTTGATGCTTTATCTGCTAATAGGCGCGCCATTTCTTCCCGATTTTCCTGTTTTAATGCAACAAAATATCACCGATAATAGTAATGGTGATTCAGGTCGCGCACCTGTATTAGATAAAGAAACATTGCAACAAGTTCAGCAGATGACACCAGAAGAACAGCAAGCCATGATTGAAAATATGGTGACAGGTTTGGCGCAAAGGTTAGAAGAAAATCCAGACGATATTGATGGTTTACGAAGGCTAGCGCGTGCCTATCAAGTGCTAGGGCGGCAACAGGAATATATCGATGTGCTTAAAAAAGCCACCATCATCACCCCTGATGATGTGGGTTTGTTACTGGCGTTAAGCCGTGCTTTACGCGCACAAAATAGCGAAACTGATAATGAAGAAACGCGTTCCTTATTGCAAAAAATATTAACCATAGAGCCAAATAATCGCGAGGCATTGTTATTTATGGGCATCAATGAATGGCAAAATGGTAATCAACAAATAGCACAGACCTATTTTGATAGAGTATTGCAAAATCTTGATAAAGATTCAGAAATTTATAAAGAACTTGAAATTTATATCAATAAAGTGGTAGAATGAATCGGCTAAAATATAAAATAATTTGGAAAAAATCATATCATATGAATCAGCTACCCGCCTATATTGCCGAAATGTCGTCCAATCCACAGGGGCAGATTGTGCTTAATCAACGGAGCCTATTTAGCTTTTTTCATAATGGTATCGCCTATTCGGTGCAACTCACCCGCAATTATTATAAAGGGTTGAATATGGGGAGCGCGCAAGGCTATAATGTGCGTATGCTTTGTTTTATCGGCATATTGCCACTTTCCATTCAAGGCGGCTATGAAAACCGCAATAAATTATTAAGCCTGATTTACCGTTCCAACTATAAGCCAGATGTTAAATTTTATGTCAATAATCGTCAAATGATTGTGGGCGTTAGCACCACACATATCCAAGAAACTCAAGCATTAGAGGTAAAAAAATTACTCACCTGCTGTGTTGAAAATTACAATCAACTGTTTCCTTTCATTGATTTGTTCAGCAATTATGTTGAGCCACCCGGCAAAGTCAGCAAGCGTTACGCGGTTACCTCGTAAAAATTATTGTTAATTAATCAATGAATTTACATGATATTTCACTACTACCAAACGGAATTAGCGATGCCTTACCCAAGCGCGCTTTTGCCCAGCATATTATCCAAAATCAACTGTTAAAGCATTTTTACCATTCTGGCTATCAGCTGGTTGCGCCACCCTTATTTGAATTTGCCGATAATTTACTGGCATTAAATAGCAATTCAAATAGAATTGACACGCATCATTTTAGAACTACCGATCCCGATTCACACCGTACATTAGGCTTTCGTGCTGATATTACCCCGCAAATTGCGCGCATTGCCATGACTTCGCTAAAAACTGCGCCACGCCCATTGCAATTATGCTATGCGGGCGAGGTGGTGCGAATCAAAGGCGGGCTTATCCGCTCTGAACGCCAATATATGCAATTAGGTTGTGAGCTTATCGGCAATCATGACGCCATTGCACAGGCAGAATTGCTGTATCTGGCGATTGAAAGTCTTAATTTGATTGGCATTGAAGATGTTCATATTGATGTTGCGCTGGTGAATATTCCGCAATTACTTGCCGATTGGCTGGAATTTGAGACGCAAAAAACATTACAATTAAAAGAAATTTTTGCCAATAAAACGCTAGATAAAATCACTCATATCACTGATGATAAGGCGCAACAAAGTTTGATTTACGCACTGGTGAAAGAAACTGGCACTCTGCCCGATATGCTTACATTCTTCAACGATTTTGAATTGCCACAAACATTACGCCATCATTTTGATAAACTCAATGATTTATGGAATGCGTTGCAAAACTATCCGCTTAAAGCGCAGTTTCATCTTGATTTTGCCCGTATCAGCGATGCCGATTATCATGATGGCTGGCTGTATAGTTTCTTTGCCAAATCATCGCCTTTATTATTGGGGCGTGGCGGTGCTTATCAACTGCCATTAAGTGGCGAGCCTGCGGTGGGTTTTTCATTCTATATGGATTGCTTGTTACAGTTGCAAAATCCAGTGGTTGAAGCGCAAAAATTACTGGTGAATCTTAGCGATGCCCTTCATGATAAAACGCGTCAAAAATTTGATGAATATAAACAACAAGGCTATCAAATCATTCATAGCCTAGATAATATGAAAAGTGAAAACGCCATGAAGCAAGAAGCGCAAAGGCTAGAATGCACGCACTATTATTGGCAAGAAATTTGTGTAACATTGGTGAAATAATGCAACATTTAACAATATCAGGATTACAATGGGGTGATGAAGGCAAGGGCAAAATCGTTGATATTCTTGCTGAAAATTACGATGTGATTATCCGCTTTCAAGGCGGGCATAATGCAGGGCACACTTTGGTGATTGGCGACAAGGTTTTTAAGTTAAGTCTATTGCCATCGGGTATTGTGCGCGCCGATAAATTATGCGTGATTGGCAATGGCGTTGTGATCAACCCCGAAGCATTGCATAAAGAAATTACAACATTGCAAGCAGGCGGTATTGATATTAACGAAAGGCTGAAAATTGCCGATAATGCGGCACTGATTCTACCAATACATTCCCATATAGAAACATTGCGCGGGCAAGTGCAGAAAATTGGCACAACAGCACGTGGCATTGGCCCTGCTTACGAAGATAAAATCGCCCGCCGCGCGATTCGCATTTGCGACCTATACGATAAAACGCATCTAAAACAACAAATCACCGTGCTTACCGATTATCATAATATTTGGCTAAAAGGCATGGATGAGCCACCCATCAATCCGCAGGACATGATTGATTTTACCATGCAATATCGTGATTTATTATTGCGCCATGCTGTGCCGATTGTGCCTTTCTTACATAATTTGGCGGCACAAAATAAGCGGTTTTTATTTGAAGGCGCGCAAGGGGCGTTGCTAGATATTGACCATGGCACTTATCCGTTTGTTACCTCGTCTAACACCATCGCAGGCGCGGTAGCCGCTGGCAGTGGCGTGGGCGGTAATGCAGACACACACCCATTCAAATTGGGCATTATTAAAGCCTATTGCACACGGGTTGGCAATGGTATTTTCCCCAGTGAAGATGATGGCGAAGCGGGCGATATACTCGCTGAAAATGGCGCGGAATTTGGCACAGTTACGGGACGCAAAAGGCGATGCGGTTGGCTGGATTTGCCATTATTGCGCCATACCATTAATATTTCTGGCATTGATGGGTTATTGCTAACAAAATTAGATGTGCTAGATACATTCGAGACAATTAATATCTGCACCCATTATCAGTATCAGGGCGAAAAAATTGATTATCTGCCGAATTTTATTCCCGATAATGAGCCATTAACGCCTATCTATCATCAGATGCAAGGTTGGCAAACCCAGTTACGCGGGGCTAAATCAATCAGTGATTTTCCACAACAAGCGCGTGATTTTATCGATTTTATTGAAACGCAAATACAGCTTAAAATCATGATGGTTTCCACTGGCCCAGACCGTGCTGATATTATTATCAGCGATTTACCCGATTTTATTTTGGGTGACTATAGCAATCAAACATAAAATTGGCGCAAACTAATGACGGGAGAGCTTGCCGATTTTTTCACCCCTTATATCAATCGCTATCATCACGCGCAACAAAATCCGCTTGCCACCCCATTTGAGGTTTTTACACAATATCAGCAAAGCCAGAAACTGCAACCAGATGAAGCGCAAACCCATACAATGAATGCGCTTAACGATATTTACCACGATATTATTAATCAACCCAAAAAAA
>JAHZMA010000070.1 GCA_022599575.1 Alphaproteobacteria bacterium
CGCGGTAGAATCACTCACCGCGTTTTTAGAATATTATGTTATTTATGTTTATGGTTGTTTAGCTGCCCCAAATGCGCCGATAAAGTTTTTCTCGCCATCTAGGCTTTCCATGATGATTGTGCCGCCCAATTCTGCTGCCTGAGGTCCGTAAAAGCTAGCTTCAATTGTACCCCTTACACCAGTAGCCCCATCACCATTTGCGCTTACATCACCGATGATATGATTATCAGCCGCTATGTAATGCAATGTTGGCGTGCTGAAATCCCAAATTTCATTGCCATCGCCATCAACATCACCGTTAAATATTGCGGTGCGACGATAGAAATTAACATCAGCATTGATTACAAATGTTACAGCTTCTGGTGCGTTATATGCATTGGCATCGCTATCATAATCTTGAATATGCCCTGCACCTTTACCAGTGAATTTAACGATAGTTTCAGCACTAGCTGCTGGGTTAGGGATACCAGCAACCCCCCCTATGCCAACAGTTTTAATGCCCGCCAAGCCATAGCCATGCACTAAAGAGCTATTATCGGTTTTATCTAGCTCCCAATGTATCAATGCCATATATTTTGTTGCAAAACCAAATTTCGTTGCATTGCTGGCAACATGTAGCAGACTCGTTCCATCACTAAAAGCTGTGATTGAGTTGCTGATTTCTTTTGCCACTTCCGTGCCCATTGCTGTGTTATCACCAACATATTCATCAGCACCAACATATAATGTGACATCTTTCAATTGGCCAGGATTGTCACCATCAAATGTAACTTTTATAACAGGGGCATCATATCTTTTTAGGCTTGTTGTGCCTGCATTTTCGTTATAATCGCGCGTAACACCCGTCAATGCTGATAAATTATATGATAGATCTGTGGCACTCGCAAATGCGGTATCGAAATCAGCGGGTAGAGGGTTAGAAATTGCTGGCATGTTAGCATGATTGGTGGCAATAGCATCACCAAACTGGCTGGTATGGGTGCCATTATTCAAGCCGAATACACCAAAATAGAAATTATTTTGACCAATTGCCCTAAAGTTACCAGCCAATTCGCTACCGCCTGCGCCATAAAAATTAGCCTCTATATCGCCATACATAAGACCACCTATATCATCATTACCGACAGTAAATGTTTTGTTTGTATCAGCCACAATTTCATTATTAGCATCTAAAGATAAAACTGTATTGCCAGGTACCGATCCAACCTTAAAATCAAGTTCCGTTACGCGATCACCGCCCGCGCAATCAGCATTAACAACATCTTTACAAGTGTTGGTAAAATCAAGCGAGACAGTGTCAGCGCTAAAATTAATATCGGCAGTAACATCAAATCTGGTATGGTAATAGATGCCACCATCTCGTTCAAAAACACCGCGCCCTTTGCCACGGAATTTAACCGCGCTAGCAAGTGCTATAAAATCCGTATCAGCGGTTGTTGTAATGCCAGTTACGATAAAGCCATCAGTGATAGAGCTATTAGCTATTAAATTACGCGTTTTATCTTTTGTCCCTACATCTTCTAGACGCCAATTAATAAATGCCATATGATGCGGGTAAAAGCCAAAAGTTTGTAAGCCCCTATCCACCGTAATCGTGGCTAGGTCAAGATTACTGATATAAACAGAATCATCTAAGTCATTAATAATATTAGCCGTTGATACTGATTTATCCGCTGAATGGGTGAATGGATTATTTTGCTTGCTAGCGGCATCTGGGTCTATCGTCAGTTCAAACGCGCTTACCACCTCATTATAATTTGAATATTCAAATGTTGTCGAGCCAGTATCTAATTGCACGACAACTCTTGTTACCTCACCCTTATCATCAAAAATGATGGAAGCTGTGGGGTTGGTAATGATGGCATAGTGTGTTGCGGTTCGCTCATAATCACCATAGATATCCCAATCATGACCTACCGCGGAACGTTCATATTTGAATTTGTTATAGTCAGTATTAAATGCCAAAGCGTTCATGGTGAATGTTTTATTGCTGTTAGCCCTATCCAATATAGCCTCAGTTAAAGATGTATATGCAGCAGGAATATCTTCCATAGTCGGCGGTGTAACAATCGTGGTAGTCGGGTCTTGCTGTTGAATCTGATAGGCGGCATCAGAGCTGTTTATCTTTTTACGTAAACCACCAAATGCACCATAATAATAGGTATTACCATTGCTCATGGCAAATGTGCCACCTAATTCATGGGCATGTAAGCCGTAAAATCTTGCATCAAGCGTGCCTGATAAATCATTTGCGCCAGTGCCAGTATTCACAGCACCAGTAATTTGATTGCTGATAAAATCATTAGTAACAGTATCCACAAAATCATTATTTGCAAGTTTATTATCGCCAGTATAAGTCTTAGCAGCAACATGTTTGATCGTCTTACCGTTAGTATAGAAGATGTCATCCGTGCTAAAATCAAGCGTGGCCAGCCTATCAGCACCCGTGCAATCCGCATTGGCAACATCTTTACATGTGTTGCTGCTGCTAATATTTATTGCTTGATCATTAAATCTAACCTGGGCTGTTATATCAAAAACGGTTTGATAATTTTCGTTGCTATCATTTTCATAAACACCACGCCCTTTGCCTGTAAAAGTGGCATCCCTAAGAAGTTTAGGAATATCGCCAAACTTCGTTTCAATACCCGCAATCATCATGCCTTGTCTTTCTTCAAGACTATTACCAGTAAGACCTGCAGGACCATTTTCAAAAACATACCAATTAATATAGAGCATATTACCAGCATCAAAACCGAAAAAGCTGTTATCCCTTGTCAGCGTAATTATCTGGGTTTCAGTGCCATCAGTAAACCCTAAATTTTCTGTAATATCACCTGTAAAGCCTGTTTTATTCAGAGTGCCGTTATTAGCTGCGGAATAGCTGGTAGTGGCATCTAAATCAACTTTAAAACTGGCAATCTCGCCATCATCTTTTAATCTAACCTGTATAGAAGAACCGATGATTCTTGAAAGGGTAATATTTTTATCACTATCAGCTGTGCTCCAGTCCCAATTTGGCGCACGTTTACGGTTAGCAGCATCAATTTTACTAACAGCGATTGCATTCATAATGAAGTTTCTGGTTTCTTCGCTAGTAATATAATCATTGCTCTGATTATAATTAATCGTGTGATTGATGTCTGGTTGAGTTATATCAACGAAAACACCATCAATTGAAGAAGTGGTTTTTTTCAAGTAATTTACATCATTAAGCGCATGGTCAAAAGCTTGGTAAATATTGGCAGACGCCAGATAGCCCGTAGGAAGCTCGCGCGGCGTTAAGTTGTTGCCATTATCAATAGCAGTGGTGATTGCAGTCACATCAAGCGCAATTGAATTCACAATGCCATCACGCCCCGCACCGAATGCACCATAATAATAGCTGTTATCATCGGTTAGCGCGAATGTGCCACCAAGCTCTCGCAACTGGGTGCCATAAAATCTTGTATTAAGCTTGCCTGTTAAACTGCCTAGCGTTAGATTATTATCGTTGATATTATTTTCGGTGTAAGTGATGAGGTTTGTGCTGAAATTAAGTGAATTTTTCCATTCATCATCGCCATCTTCGCAATCAATTTTAGTCACTAAACATGTGTTGTTACTGCTAATTTTAATCGTTTTGTTGGTACCAAAATCAACATCGGCAACAATATCAAACACAGTATCATAGCTTGCATCATCATCACTGGTATCTTCATAAGTGCCACGCCCTCTGCCGGTAAATTGAACCTTGCCATCACGCGCATTTAGCTCATCTAATGTTGTTTCCACGCCTGCAATCATGCTACCACTAATATTATAATTCCTATCTTCTAAAATGGTGTCATCAGTGGCAAGAGCGCTTGTTTTTGTGATATTCCAATCAATATAAGCCAAATAGT
The DNA here is from genome assembly GCA_022599575.1 of Alphaproteobacteria bacterium. GTDB lineage: Bacteria > Pseudomonadota > Alphaproteobacteria > JABAAW01 > JAHZMA01 > JAHZMA01. Next base: position 3,885 of record JAHZMA010000070.1, read on the forward strand.
TGGTATTATAGCCAAAAAAGTCTTTACTTCTATCTACATTAATCTCTGTGGTGGTAGGATTATAATCAGCACCGCTGATGCTTGCCGTGAATTTGGTAGCAGTGGCAACGCCATTTAGCACATCACTATCATATTTTTTACCATTATCAAGATAAACCGTTACTGCTGATATTTTATTATTGGTATCAAAGGTAAGTGATATGCCCGAATTGCTAACAAGCCCAACATTAATCGTTTGATTCACATCGCCATCATTCCACTCACGGCTGGGCGCACGGGTGTAAATGGTGGTATCATCTTTGTAAACAAACAGAGCGTTGGTGGTGAAAGCATTGCTATCGCCATCAGATGCGGCATCATCAATATCATCAGATGTGTTCGAATTAATAGCAGTATCTATCGCCGTTTTTGTGGCATCAGTAACGGATAAATCAACATAATTAAGTGCTTCATACGCAATGCCCGAACGTTCGGCACCGAATGTGCCATAATAATAGTTCTGATTGGTTGCATCAGCTAGCACGAATGTGCCACCAATTTCCCATGCCGAGCCACCATAAAAGCGAGCATCAATTCTACCTGTTAATTGTGCAGATGTAACAGGATCAATGACTGTGCTTGCAAAATTATCAAAGCTATTGCCACCAGAGGACTTCAGCGTCACTTGATTTAAGTTGAGATAGGTAAGGGAATCATCACCAGCACAATCAGCGTTTTTAACATCTTTGCAGGTGTTATCAATTTTAATCGTTAAGTCTTTCGCAGTAAAATCAATAGTGGCTATCACATCAAAGATGGTTTTTTGGCCTGCAATGCTAGTCGTATAGACCTCACCTTTGTAATTACCATAAACGCCTCTGCCTTTACTGGTAAAATTAGCCGTGCCTGCAAGATTTTCTAACACCGAATCAGGCGTTTCTATACCCGCAATGATACTGCCAGCAATATCATATTTATTTTGCGTTAAGCCAGTGTTTTCCCCATCGAAAGCCTTATTCGGTTTCCAGCTGAGATGCACCATATAATTAGGCGTAAAGCCAAACGCGGTATCTGTATCGACTGTAAAATCACCTACTGTCTCACGTTTTTCATCAAGATATGCCGTTACTGCCGATATGGTGCCATCAGCATTAAAGCTGAGCGTAATGGCAGAGGTTGGAATGCGTGATGGGGTGATATCTCTATCAATATTTAGATTAGCGGTCTCAGTCCATTCCGTATCGGTTGTTTTGCGTTTGTAAATAGTTTTATCTTCCGCGAACACAGATAATGCTTTCAATGTCACTGTTTTAGCGTCATCAATCAGCGGGGGGAGATATGCATATGGCGTGTTATTAGTATCTGTTGGGATATCCGCTTCAGTTGGTGCGCCCGTTACGACGGTTTTTTCAACAACATTGTTAACGGCAAATGTTTTGGAATTTGTGAAGGCTACGTCGCCACCGCCATCATCATCGTCATCGTCGTCATCGTCGTCATCACCACCGCCACCACCATCTTGCGGGTTGCCAAGAGCACCACCGCCGCCGCCACTACTGCCACAAGCAGTGATCGTTATAGAAAGAACACATAATAGAATGATTGAAAGTAGTAGCTGTCTCATGATGATTTCCCTAAAATACATTTAAACAATTCTATTATACTGTAACATTACATATTCTGCAACAAAAAAAAGAGAATAACAAAATATAATAGCAAAAAAATGTAGAATGTTTGGATTAAGCTTTCAATTTTTCAGATAGGTGCCGATAACATATTGGTTGGGGTGAGGATTACACTGAGGGCAAGCGGGTATTCGCAAGATGGCAGAGACAAGGCGGTCTTGTTTATAGGCAGTCTTGTTTATAGCTACTTAATCTACTTTTACGCATATCCATATAATAATTATCTGGGACAACCCCTATTTTTTATATTTCCCCTTGACAAAAGTAATTAAATTGCGTTATTGCGGATATTCAATTTATTTGTATTTTTATAAAGGAGATAAAAAATGATACAAAGATTATTTATTTTAACAATTTTACCGCTATTTTTAACGGCATGCTCGGCTACTATCACTGCCACTAACACTCCAGCTAACATCACAGATGCTGATTATGATTCGTTTGTGTTGGCAGCCCAGGCTGCTGATGAGGATAATGAAAATAAAAGGCTCACTCTACCAGCAAATACCGTGCAATCAACGATAGTAGGTGGTGGTACACCTGATACCGTTGTTAACTATACAAAAGATCTGAAAATTATATTTGACTATGCTGGCGATATTATTGAAGTAACCGTTGCTGACAAGAACGATAGAACACATTCCCTTTCTAAAACTGGCAATTTTTCTGAAACATCATTGAGTGGCGGTATTACTTCAGGAACACTTGCGGTAAACAGATATTTTGATGGTAGTGTTAATAGTTACAATTTTACATCACAATATATGATATCTGGCGTGATTACCTATGCCCCTGATAGCGATACCGACAATCACATATATTTGATTGCGGGCATGGAAACTGCTGGTAACCATATTCCTCAATCTGACGATTTCGTTACATTCAATGGCGCAGGGCAAGGGAAACATTATTCTTCCTCTACTACTGAAGATATATATTTTGATGTAACTGCCACTGTTGATTTTACTCAGCGCAATGTAAGTTTAACAACCGAAAGATCATGTGTTACTAATAGCTACTCTTGTTCTGATGCAAATTCTCGAAACCATCTTAATTTCACAGCGCAAGCATTAAGCTATGAACCTAATATAAATGAAATCACGGGCAATGATATTGAAACTGATGGGTTTACCGATGATGACGATGCTACGAATAATATTGAAAAATTAACAGGCTCAGCTGATGCCCGCTTTTATGGCAGAGGTGGTCAAGGGGGTGATGAATTAGGCGGCACATTTAATGTGAGCAATGATGATGCACATTATGTCGGCTTTTTCGGCGCGAAAAAATAATAACATTATAGTTTACGCATTTAGCATCATAAATCATTGATGCTAAAAATTTCAAGCGCGGTTGGTATCATTACCAGCCGCGCTTTTTTTATGGCGGGCTCTCTCGTCATTCCGTGCCGATATTCGTTAGAATATCGTTAGAGACACGGAATCCATAATGGCAAACGAAGTTTGCATTCAAAAAACGTGCTTGAATATTAGCAGAATGCGGGCGTTGCCCGCCAATGTGGATTGGCGTGTCTTAAACAATGGCTTCGCCATTGGCACGGAAAGACGAAAAGGCGTGTGCTAAGCCGCTTCGCTGGAAACCAAAATTTGTCGTTTGCCCGCTTGGTTTGCCGTTGATACAATGCCCTCTTCTTCCATCTGTTCTACCAGACGGGCGGCGCGGTTATAGCCAATTTGTAACTGCCGTTGGATAAAGCTGATTGAGATGCGCTGTTCTTTTAATATCAGCGCGACTGCACGGTTATATAAATCATCGTCACCGCCTTTGCTGATGGTGAAATCATTGCCAGCATCATTGCTTTGTTCTTCGGTGAGACCTTCCACATAATCGGGCGCGGTTTGCGCGCGCCAATAGTCGCATACCGCTTCTACTTCATGGTCGGCAACAAAGGGGCCATGAATCCGTTGCATTTTAGAACCGCTTGGCAAAAACAGCATATCGCCGCGCCCTAACAGATTTTCAGCCCCGCCATCGCCTAATATGGTGCGGCTATCGAATTTTGAGGTAACCTGATAGCTGATACGGGTTGGGAAATTAGCTTTAATCACGCCAGTAATAACATCAACCGATGGTCGCTGGGTTGCGGTAATCAGATGAATACCCGCCGCCCGTGCCATTTGCGCCAACCGTTGCAGTAACACTTCAATTTCTTTGCCCGCTACCAGCATTAAATCCGCCATTTCGTCAACAATAATCGCGATATAAGGCAAGGCATCGCCCTCATCTAGTTTATTGTTATAATTGATAATATTGCGCGCATTACATTCCGACATTAATTGATAGCGTCTCTCCATTTCGCGCACCGCCCATTTCAGCGCAATGATGGCACGTTTCGGATCGGTAACAACTGGCGTTAGCAAATGCGGAATATCATTATAAGCCGATAATTCTAGCATTTTCGGGTCAATCATCATCATGCGGCATTGTTGCGGCGTGTAGCGGTAAAGCAATGATAATATCATCGCATTCACCCCAACCGATTTACCCGAACCTGTGGTGCCAGCAATCAGCAAATGTGGCATTTTCGCTAAATCCACCACCATCGCCTTGCCGCCAATATCTTTGCCCAGCACAATCGGCAAATTGCCATTATGGTTTTGATAGACACGCGATTGCAAAATATCACGCAAATTTACCATGCTTGGCGAATCATTGGGCAATTCAATGCCAATAACACTCTTGCCGCTTACGGGGGCAATCCGCACCGAATCTGCCGACATGCCACGCGCCACATCATCGGCAAGCGCAACCACTTGACTGGTTTTAACGCCAGCGGCTGGTTCAAATTCATAAAGCGTGATAATCGGCCCTGATTGCGCGCTGTTAATCTCGCCCTTAATTTTGAAACTATGCAATAATGTTTGTAATTGACGCGCGGTTTCTTCAATTAATTCATCGGGCATCTGTTGCGCTTCGGCAGTTTGCTTTTGCAATAGATTTAATGGTGGCAAGTTAAACTGATTATGGGTAAATTCATCAGCAGGGATTTCATTGCGTGTTGCTTTTTGTAAAACTGCATCATCTTCATCACTCATTTCCTCATCATCGCCAAAATCAGCATCATCTTCATCATCAAAATCATCATCAAAATCATAAGCATCATCATCACTCGGTTCAATCACCACATCTTTATCATCGGAATGAATCAGGCGCAATTTATTATGGTCAGGCATATCATCATCATCGCCGTCACCGCGCATAAAGGATAGGTTATTGCCTGCTTCATCATCTTCTTCTTCATCTGCCTCATCATAATGATACGCGCCAATATGAATGGCCGAATGATTATCTGTGCTATCCTCTTCTTGTTTGCTATATTTTTGTTCATCTGCAATCAGCTGTTGGATATTCAGGATGTCGTCTTTATTGGCATCTTTATTGGCATCTTTATTATTGGGCGTGTGGTGAGCATTGCCCTTCACCACAATATGTGCCGTTTTCAATGGCAATGGTTTGGCTTTACGATGCGTTAATAACCGCCATAAATGGGCGAGCATCTGTAATGGAAATAATAATAAGCGCAACGCGCTATTTTCGCCCGCCGCCATTTTTGTAAAAAATAAAGCAAGTGTAAGGCTAAGCGCAAGCTGAGCAATATCAAGCGCAAAAACGCCCGTCTGCGCCAATCGGCTGAAAAACATGCCAAATACGCCACCGCTACCAGCTGGCAGAAATGTGCTTTTCACCAAAATAGTTAAAAAACACGCAAACGCATTCACCGCAAGCAAGCTATAAAGAAAAGATTTTTTAAGATGATGCTTTTTAGGCGATAAGTTCTGTTGGATATTTTCTTGGCGCATATGATGATATTTCGCCCCTGCCCATAATGCCAAAATTACCACCCATAAGAAACTGGCATAGCCCCAAAATTGAATCAATAAATCGGCGCTATAGGCACCGAATTTACCCATCCAATTATAGTTTTGCAAAAAGGTGGGCATGGTATTAAGCGAGGCATCAGATGGCTCGTAAGAATAAAGGGCAAAAAATAAAAAACCACTGCCCAAAACCAAGCCTATCAACACCAGCCTATCGGCAATTTGTTTGCTAAAATATTTAATAAAATCGCTGAAACTACGCCTGATTTCGCTATGGCGGGTTTCTGGGAAATCAAAATTATGTGTATCGTCCATGATGCATATCCGTCATTTTTCCGCCCCAAATGATGATATGTTGATGATTATAACCAGTCGCCATTATTAGCGTCAAGTTTTTATATTACTTTGTTATGTTAGCAAAAACTGTGCTATCTTTTCTAATGCAGGGCGTAAAATTTTCTCTTCATGCACAATCGCAATCCGCACATATTCATCGCCCGATGTGGGCTGTGGTTTCGCCGTTTCTTCTTGTGCCAAACACATATAGCGACCCGGCATCACTTTGATATGTTGTTCCTGCCATAATTTCTTGGCAAATGCTTCGCCATCTTTCACATTTACCCATAAAAACATACCTGCTTCGGGCAAATTTATTTTATCAGCACAGCCCATTTGCGTAAATACATCGGCAACAACATCAAATAAATGATTATAATAGGCGCGCCCCTGTTTAACATGTTGTTCATCTTGCAATAATTTGACTGCCGCCGATAATAAAGGCGGTGGCACATGCGCGCCAGAAAAACCACGCAAAGACTGCAAATTATTGCTTAAATCATGATGCGTTATCACAATGCCAACCCTTAACCCTGGCGTACCAGAACGTTTGGAGAGTGAATTCACCACCCATAATCTTTGCAATAAATTCGGATTTTGTGGCAATAATTGCAAAAAGCTGGGGGGGGGTGTTTGCCGATAAATTTCGCTGTAACATTCATCAGCGACAATCGCAAAATCATATTTTGCCGCATCATCAGCAATCTGTTGTAATTGTTGCAACCCCATCACCGAACCTGTTGGGTTGTTCGGATTGCAAATATAGCATAAAACCGTGTTATGCAAAATATCTTCTGGGATATTGCTAAAATCAGGGATAAAACCATTTTGTGCGTTTAAATCAAGCGGATAAGCGCGATAGCCCGCAATCTTTGCTGCCCCTTGATAGACATGATACATCGGATTGGGTAACAAAACCACAGGGTCTGGCTTATTGTGATATTGCGTAAATTGCGTGCATAATGCGATTTGAAACAATGCTTCTCTGCCACCACAGCTTGGCAAAACAGCAATATCATTATCGGTTTCAATATCATAGCGGTTATGCACCCATTCGCGCACCGCTTGACGAAACGCAATTGTGCCAGAAGCTGGCGGATACATACCAAATTCATGCGCTTCATGGGCAATCACCTTGCCCACATTATCGGGCACAGGGCGTTGCGGCTCGCCAATATGAAGCATCAATGCTTTCGCATCTTCTTTAGGGGTGGAAATGCCGCTCAATAATTGGTTTAAGCGCAAATAAGGTGAAGCTGGTAAATGATTCATCAATTAACCCATCAAATGATGACCTATTATAAACATCTTACTATAAAGATTTATCACCATGCTGACAAGTTTTATTTTGCACTATTTATTTTGCGCTGTTTATCTTTTTCTACGTCTTGGCTTTTTATCAGCATCACTGGTGCGCCCCAAAGCGCGTCTTCTTTGCTTTAATTCTTGCAGAATCACCAGCCGCTTTTCATTATCTAATGATATCCACAGCGTGATTTCATCACGATGGCGCAAGCAACCAATGCAATAATCATGGTTATCAAGCTGACACACGCCAACACAAGGGGAAATAATATCGATCATAGTATAATTTTATAGATTATTTTAGGAAGTAACAAGATATATATTCTATCGTGATGTATTTTATGCTAGATTGCAACATCATTATATTTTAGTCCATGAAAGATAGGGGAAAAAATGGAAGATAATTATCGCTTAATTGGAATCGGCAATGCGCTTTCGGATATTGTCGTTGATGTTTCAGACAGTTTCTTACACCGTTATGATTTAATAAAAGGCACCATGCTATTATTCGATGAATATATGCTTCAAGAGATGCTACAGGCACTTGGTACAGAAGGTTTAGAAGTGTTCCCCGGTGGGTCATGTGGCAATGCAATTGCTGTTTTCGCCAATTTAGGTGGCAAAGGTGGCTTTATTGGCAAGGTAGGCGATGATGATCACGGGCGCAAATATCGTGCTTCGCTAGAAACATTCGGCATTCAATTTTTATGCCCACTCACCGAAAATGCAGTAAGTGGCAGTTGCATGGTGATGGTAACCCCCGATGCTCAGCGCACAATGGCAACCGCTTTAGGCGTTGCCGCCAATATTCAGCCATCGGATATTGATGAAAATATTATCAAAAAAGCATCTGCCATCTATTTAGAAGGTTATCTTTACGATAAAGATGATGCAAAGGCGGCGTTGGAAAAGGCGGCTAAAATTGCGCGTCAAAATAATGCTGAAATCTCGCTCTCGCTTTCTGATATTTTCTGTATCGAACGGCATCGTGATGATTTTCTTAAGCTTATCAATGAATCATGCGATATTGTTTTCGGCAATGAACATGAATTTTATACGCTTTACGATGTTACTAGCCGCGATGAAATTATTTCTCATCTGCAAAGTTTGAATAAAATATTTTGTTTTACCTTAGGGGCAGATGGCGCGATCATCATCAAGGGCAAAGAAAAATATGTGATTCCACCCTATCATTTGGGTGGCACAAGCGATACGACTGGTGCGGGTGATAATTTTGCTGGTGGCTTTTTATATGGTTTCCATCATGATTTAACATTGGAACAATCAGGACATTTGGGAAGCCTGTTGGCAGGTGATGTGGTAACACATCATGGGCCACGCTCGGTTAATAATGTGCAGGAATTAATACAAAAACATCTTGATTTTCAAGTGCCATAATGGCGTGAAAAATGGCGAATCAACAAGAATTAATAGCGCGTTTGCGTCTGTTTAGAAGCACCAATATCGGTGCGGTTGGCTTTCATCAATTCATCAATCATTATGGGTCGGCCATTAAGGTTTTAGAAAATTTGCCAAAACTATATCGTGGTAAAAAAATTGAACTCATCAGCGACAATAAAATCAACGAAGAATGGCAGAATCTCACAAAGTTAGGTGGAAAATTTATCTTTCATGGCGATGATGCCTATCCGCCTTTGTTACGCAATTTACCCGATGCGCCGCCTATCTTAAGCCTGCGTGGTAATGAAAATCTATTAAAAAACGATATAATAGCTATGGTGGGGGCGCGCAACGCATCGGTAAGTGGCTGCAAAATCGCCATGCAGTTAGCGCATGATTTAACGCAATTAGGCTATAATGTGGTGACAGGTTTTGCGCGTGGTATTGATATCGCCGCCCATCAGACTGCCCTACAACAAGCGCGTGCCATTGGCGTATTAGCGGGCGGTGTTAATCATATTTATCCGCCGCAACATCATGAATTTTATCAGCAGACATTAAAATATGGTGCAATGATAAGCGAACGCCCGCTTGATTATCATGCTAATGCATCGGCTTTTCCGCGCCGTAACCGTATCATTGCGGGCATGGCAAAAGCGGTGGTGGTGGTAGAGGCGGCGCAAAAATCTGGCTCTTTAATTACCGCACAATATGGCGAAAAATACGGGCGCACTATCTGCGCTTTACCGGGCTCACCACTTGATGGCCGCGCACAAGGGGCAAATCAGCTGATTAAAAAAGGCGCGTTTTTGGTGGAAAATGCCGAAGATATTATTGCTGCCATCAATCAACAAAATCATGTGCAAGAACAAGAAACATTCGATTTTTCTAGCGATATGATGCCACTGGATTTTGATGATGATGCGCTAGAAAATGCGTGTGATGCGATTATGAACGCGTTAAGCCCTACCCCTAGCACGATTGATGATTTGATTGTGCATTTGCAAATCAGCCCCGCTATCATCAATGCAGCATTGCTAATGCTGGAATTAGAGGGCAAGGTGCATCGCTTCCCCGGTAATAAATTTTCGAGTGGGTGATTCAGGCAGAGATTTGTTTATTCGCTAGCAATTAAAACCATTGCTTGTTTTATGCTATTAGCATAAAATAAATGCGGTTATGTATTCGTATTTTATGAGGTGATGATGCAAATAGAACGTAACAATCATATTATCAAAGTAACAGGCACTTATCATAATAAATCTGGTGAGGCTGATAAATTAGTCCGTATTTTTTGTAGAGTTCTTTATGAAACAATAGATAAAAAAGGCTTTTCAGACATTATATTAGATTTTTCTGATATTGGCAGAATTGATGCGGCTTTTATCGTGCCTTTATTGCCTATTATCAATCGCTATCGTCAAGAAAAAAATATCGATTTTAGTCTTCGTTTGCCTGACTATGATGTTACCGAAAGACTGTTTATTAATGCAAATTGGGCGCATTTTATTGAGCCTAATAAATATCCGCAAAAAGATTTTGAATCTAATACAAAACATATTCCAACATTACAGTATCATAATGAGGATGAACTCTATAATATTGTCAATAAAGTGTTAGAGATGGTTGCACAAACACTTGAAAATATAACGATTGATGATATTACTGCGATTGAATGGTCACTTAATGAGATAGCAGATAATGTATTAAATCATTCACAATCTTCTATTGGTGGTTTTGCTTCTGCATCATGTTTGCCACAATATTATGATGGGAAGAAAATAGAAATCATTGTCGCAGATGCGGGTATAGGTATCCCAGCATCTTTAAGTTTATATCACCAGCCTGAACAAGCATTGCAACGCGCCATTGAAGAGGGCGAGACAAGAGATGAAACATCTAATCAAGGCAATGGGTTATATTACTCCTATCAATTAGCAGTTAATTCAGAAAGTGATTTTGAAATATCATCACATGAGGGTCATTTATTATATTCCTCTGGTGGTGGACAAGAAGTCGAGCAAAAAAGACCACCTTATACAGGCACAATGGTGCGCTATATTTTAGATTGTGCTGACCCTAACTTACTTGCGATGACGTTTGGCGATAATAAACGTAAACCCAATTCTGTTTTTATTGATAGCGAATATAGTAAAGATTTTTGTATAGACTTAAAAACAGAGAAATATGCAAGATTATGTGTTTCGCGTGAAGGGGCGGCTGAATTGCGGAAAATAATTCTCAATCACATCAATTTATTAGAAGATGGCAAAATGATAGAAATTGACTTTACCAATAAAGCGGTGATTACAAGCTCGGCGGCTGATGAAATTTTTGGTAAATTAATTGCAGAAATTGGTATGATGGGTTTTTATCAATCTGTAAAAATGCTCAATATGAACTCAACCATTGCAAAAATTATCGATAAAGCTGTGGCAAAAAGACTAGCCAGCAACGGTAATGGACACAAGAAATAGCCTATCCCGCTATACTCAACACCCATAAAGTGCGTTTTTTAGTTTTGGCACACTATTTGCTTAAGTAACCGAAGAAGTTTTATTGATGCCCTCACTTGGCATGAATATTGCATATCTATTGATTATCAAGAAGTGATAAGGATAGGCTAGTGACCGAATTATCGTTACAACATGAGACACAGCTACGACAAAGCCGTTTGCTTGATTCTCAACCAAACCAGAAACCAAATTCTCATGCAGATTTTGATACCAAATTTGCTGATTTCCTTGCTTTTGCTTCCTCTTCGGACTTAACGCAAAATGGGCAAGATTTTCAGCAAGAGCAAAATCGCTACACTGAAGAATATAATGATACCCATTATGATGATACAAAGCATGAAGAATTTGCGGTTGATTACAATCAGCCCCACGAAAACGCGCCCTACCATGCCGATAATTATCGCGACAATGATAGCGAACAAAGAAGCGATGATGATGAATCATATCATAGCAACAGGCAAGAAAATGCCAAAGAAAATACCAACGAAAATACCAACGAAAATATTAGCGATGATACTGATAATCATGCCGAAACCCAGAATAGCAATGATAATAGCAATGATAATAGCAAAAATGCTGAAAGCGATGTTGCAAAAAATAGTGAGAACAATCAGCCTGTTAACACCACTGCCAACACAGCGCAAAATAACAGCGCACCCATTAATAATGAGTTAGAGCAATTAACACAATTGGTGAGCAACCAGCAAAAGGTGACAGTAAATATTGTCAACAATCCACAAGGCAATGCTGAACATAAAACCAATGACACTGCCTCACCGCAATCAACAGCAATAAAACCGCAAACAGAAGCATTGCAACAAAAAGCTATAGTGGCTGATGGCACGCAAGCATCGGTAAAATTGCCACAGGCTGAAAATAATGCCACTGGGCAAGCGAACCAAAATAATCAGGCAAGCCCAACCACTATATTGGCAAATCAGCAAATAAACCCGAATAGTCAGGCGGCGGCAACCACCGCACAAGCGGCGCAAAATAGCGTGGCAAATAATCAGCCACAAACTGCTAATAACGCCCCCAATACTATATCGGGCGACATATCTGCAAATATTGCAACAAAATCGGCACTGGCACAATCTGCTAATAAACAAGCAACCGATGCTAAAATTGGTGCCGATAACACAAATTTGACTGAACAAAAAATAGAAACGCCGATTATTAGCGCGCAAGCAAAACAGCCAACGCAAGAAAAAACATTGTTAGATGAGTTGCCCGTGATTGCCAAAAGCCCGCTACAATCAGTGATTGCTGATACACAAACCGCAAAAGCTGAAACCGCACAGGCGACAAATATAGCAGGCACTGCTGGCACGAAACAGCCTCAAACGGCACAACAATCTGCACCAATAGTGGCGTCGCAATCTGCAACGCCACAACAGCAAACGCAAACGATAAATTCATCTGGCAATGCACAGCAACAACACGCAAATAGTCAGCAAGTGAATCAGGCTGAACAAAAACCGCTTGACCAAAAATCACTTAATTTGCCCGTAGAAAAAATCACGACAACTCAAATTAACGGGCAAGAAGGCGCAAATGCCCCGACAAAAAATATCCAACAGCCTTTGCGCGTCAATGGCGGACATTTATTACAGGCACAAGAAAATAGTGGCTCGCAATTATTGCAAGACCTAAAAGCCAGAGATGCACAAGGACAAACAACACCACAAGGCGGTGCTGAAAAATCTGCATTCGATGCCCGTACCCTTAAACAGGCACAACAGCATCAGCAAAATGCCACGCAATCGCAACCGATTGTAGCAGCCAATCAACAGTCGCAAACGGGTGATAAACCACAAACGCAAATTGCTAATAACACTACCACTCATACCGCCAATAATGGTTTGGCGCAACAATCAGGGCAACAGCAATCTTTTACCAGCGGTGATGGCAATCCACAAAATCAGCCACAATCGCAAAATCAATCTCAGGCACAATCAGCGGCGCAGAATAATCAATCAAACTCACCAACACAAGTTGATAATAGCAATAACGCTGCCCGCTTTAACCAGAATTCAAGTGAATCCGCGCAGCAGATACGCAAATTGCATCAGCAATTAAGCGTTAAGATTCAGCAAGCGCATCGCAATGAACAAACGCGCATCAATATTCAACTACGCCCTGCCGAATTAGGACGCGTTGATGTGCAGATTGAAACATTAGGCAATGGCAAGTTACAGCTTGTTATCGCACCCGAAAAAGCCGATACGCTACAATTATTACAACGTGACGCATCAGTGTTACAGCAATCATTGCAAGATGCTGGGCTTAATGTTGACCACAAAGACTTAAACTTTTTGCTCAGGCAAGATTTTGCCGAAGGACAAAAGGGTAAGCAATCAGGCGGACAAAATAGCCGCCACGCAACCCATGGGGATGAGGATGCTGAAACACCGTTACCAGAGCAATCACTTGATGAATATGTGACTGTTAACGATGATGGACGCATCAATGCACGTGTTTAACCATAATAATATGGATAAATAACCCTTATAATCATGAAAGAGAGAGATAATCATGACTGATAATATTACCCAAAACGCCAATCAGAATAATCTGGATAAGTTAAAAAATAACATCAATAATGCCAATAACACAAATAAGGATAGCGATGAAACAGGCGCTTCCGATAAATTATTCAGTGATTTTAACGACTTTTTAACCCTGCTGACGACGCAATTAAAGTATCAAGACCCTTTATCACCACTAGAAACCGCTGAATTTACCAATCAGCTAGTCGGTTTTGCTGGCGTTGAGCAACAATTAGCGCAAACCGAGCAATTAAAATTGATGACCGCCCACTTAAACGCGCAATCGCGTGCATCTGCTATCAATCATATCGGCTTAAATATAGAACATGAAGGTGATGAGTTCTCGCTTGAAGGCAAAGACGCAACAATTGGCTATACGCTGCCTAAAGATACTGGGCGCGCAACATTAAAAATTTATGATGAGAAAGATAACCTTGTTGCCACCTATCAACTTGCCGATCTTAAACCCGAAGAGAGACAAAATTTCGTTTGGGATGGCGTGCGCGAGGCTAAGGGTGATAAACCAAGAGTCTTTAATTTACTAGCCGATGAAGATGGTAAACCAGCGGAAACAAAATTTGAATATTCACTGCCAGAAAATACTGATAGTGCAACCCTCACCATTCGTGACAAAAACGGCACGATTGTTGCAACAAGAGATTTAACAGTTGCTGATGGTAAGAACACTGCAATTTGGGACGGAAAAGGCACATTAGAAAAGGTGACCAGCAATATGCCACCAGGCGTTTATAGCTATCAAATCACCGCCAATCCCAAAAAAGACGGTCCAAAATTAGTCGGTGACGTGAAGTTATACGAAATAATGCCAGCGGGTAATTACCGTGCAGAAATTTCAGTCCATCCCAAAACAGAGGTTGAAAAGGTTGATGGAACAGTAAAATATTTTTCAACGACGCGCGTTACTGGTGTCAGCGGTCAAGGCGAAGATCTCGTGCTTGAACTTGCCACAGGTAAGAAGATCGGAATTGATAAAATATTGCGGGCAAAGCTATAATGGCAGGGCTATAATAGCCTAAACTCGCTAACAAATTTATGATGATACGCCTTAAATCAGCGTATCATGGTAAAACCATAGGGTGCTATTAACAAACAACCAAATAGCATCCGTTTTATAGGAGGAAAAACCAATGAGTCTCTATGGCGCATTACGTTCCGGCGTATCCGGATTATTTTCGAATTCCCAAAGAATGGGGATGATTTCTGATAATATCGCTAATGTGAATACCACTGGCTATAAGAGGGTTGATGCTAAATTTTCGACCTTTATCACTGGTGGCGGTTCAGGCGCTGGTGCCTATTCAGCAGGTGGCGTGATTAATTACAATAATCGTGAAATTAATCAGCAAGGCAATATCGAAGGCACTGCCTTTAGCACCGATCTGGCAATTTCGGGCAATGGCTATTTTGTCGTTACCCGCGATGTGCAACGCGATTCAGATAATAATTGGGTGCCTGCAGGCGATACATTCTTTACCCGTTCTGGTGAATTTCGCGTCGATAGTAACGGCAATTTACGTAATTCGGAAGGTTATTATTTATTATCATGGCCGCCAAATGACGAAAATACCGACTTTATCGAAACCAATGATTTTGGTTCTTTAGTCGCGGTTAATGTTGGCAACCAAGCCTTTGACCCTGCTTCTAGCACCGAATTTCAATTAGGAGCTAATTTGATTCCCACCACTGGGTTGGGTGCTGCCAATTCTTACAGCGTCACGCAGGAAATTATCGACCCGCAAGGGCGTGCCCGCACAGTGAAATTCACTTTTGAAAGAATACCCGCCGATAACCATGATATCTATCTGGAAGATTCATCAGCGACACCAACAACAGACCTTGATAAGAACGTGAATGTTAGGGTGCCGAATAGCTGGCGCGTTTACGCATCGGTTGAAGATGCATCGATTCAAACCTATAATGAAGATGGCACACCATCTGCCATCACCAATGATGACATTGATGTGCCGATTGCCGATGTGGTTTTTGATGCAACGGGTAGGTTGAGTACCATCACACCGCCGGGTTCTATTAATCTTTATCAGCGCACACAATTACCGATGAGTTACCAGCCACTCGGTGGTGGCGTTGGCACCAATGAAGCAGGTTCGGTCAATAACAATCGTATTGATATAAACGGATTGTCAGCTGCTACTCGAACTGCTATCGGAGTTATTCTTAATGATAGTGGCGTTACGGTAACAGGCTCACCGCCCACAGCTGCTGATATTCTTTCAGGCATTGATTCGCTCAATACCGACGACTTTCCGTTGGCGATGGGGCAGATTATGGAAGAAATAAATGGTGATACTCCGTTTGAAAATGCGGCACGCACTGGTGCTGGCTTACCTTTATTAAATCAAAGCATTAATAATTTAACAGCACTGAGTTACGTGGCTGATACCGCCAATGGCGCAAGTGGAGATCCGTTGGGAACAACCGCATTAGATACACTACCAACCACAACACAATATTTGGGAGGTCGTATCATCAATAATGAAGGCACGCTTGTTCGCACCACTGGCACGCCACCTAATCAACGTTTGCAAAATTTTGCAACTGGCAGTAATGATAAATTGCGGCTGACGATTGATTATGATAACAGCACCGCAACCGAAAGCGATCTGACCAATCTGGATATTGATTTGGGTACATTCACAATGAATGTGTTTGAAGCCGATAGCGCACTTAACCGCTCTGCAACAAGGGTTGGCACTGTGGGCACGGGCATGCAAGGCAATGATGGCTTAACGCAATTTGATGATACGCTTTCAACCTTGCGCTTTACCGAACATAATGGCAGGCGTTTTTCGTCATTGCAATCGGTGGATATTAAAGAAGATGGCGTGGTGGAAGGTTTCTACGATAATGGTGAAACCCGCGAATTGTTCAAAGTGCCATTGGTAACTTTTGCCAATCCAAACGGGTTAAAGGCATCATCGGGCAATATCTTTGAGCAAACCAACGATTCTGGCATTGCCTTAACACGGGTTGCTGGCACATCAGGGTCAGGCAGAATCTTGAATTCAGCCCGTGAAGGGGCAGCAGTGGATTTGGCAGAGGAATTTTCTAATATGATTGTAACACAACGTGCCTATTCGGCATCTACCAAAGTGATTACAACCACGGATTCTATGCTTGATGAATTGACCCGTTCTATTCGTTAATGGCTATTCGTTAATGGCTATTCGTTAATGGCTATTGGCTAAATGATTTTTTAAGAATCATCCTATAATGCTTAAGTGCCGATAATGTTTCATTATCGGCACATAAGTATGTCTGCATCTGAAGTATGTCTGCATCTGGCATATTAATTGCTTGTTTCTTAATCGCAACGATATTGAATAATCAATAATAATGTTGAGGAGACAAGGAATGGGGCTTTATAGTGCTTTACGCACAGGCGTTACCAGTATTGACGTAAATTCACGCAGAATGAACATGATTGGTGATAATATCGCCAATGTTAACACAGTCGGCTATAAACGGATTGATGCAAAATTTTCTACTTTTGTTGATAATGATGCCCATAGCAGTGTGATTGCCAGTAATCATCGTGAGATTAGCAAACAATCAGAAATTGAACATACGGCTATTGCCACTGATTTAGCAATTTCTGGCAATGGTTATTTTGCTGTTGTTAGAGACATACAACAGAATCAACAGGGCGATTATCAACCCGCTGGCGAGACTTATTTTACCCGTGCTGGTGAATTTAGAATAGATAATAACGGTTTCTTACGCAATACAGATGGCTATTATTTACTATCATGGCCACCCAATGACAGCGCATCAGAAGATAACCCATCGGGTGAGAATGAAAATGACTTTCGGGAAAGTAATGATTTCAGTCAGATGGCGCTGGCAAATGTTGGCAAACAAAATTATTCGCCCGAAACCACAACCGAATTTAATCTAGGCGCGAATATTGTGCCGACCACACCAGCGGGCGCTGATAATGCCTATGTGGTAACGCAAGAAATTACTGATACTGCGGGGCGACAGCGTAATCTTAACCTCACTTTTGAAAAAGAGCCCGAAGAGACGCACATGCTTTATTTTGAAACTGGCGGTATCGTGCAATCCAAAGAAATTGTGTTACGCATGCCCAATTCATGGCGTGTCTATGCCAATGTTGAAGATGCGTCGATTCAAACCTATGATGCCAATGGTAATCAGCAAAACATCGTTAATAGCGATAAAAATGTGCCAATTGCCGATGTGGCATTCGATGCCAGTGGCAGATTAAGTCTGTTAGGCGCACCAGGGGCATTTAACATGTTTTTGCGTGGCAATTATCCGCTTGCTTTTCAGCAATCACTCAATGGCAATTTAACGGGCGTTACCGAAAATGGCGCAACCCGTAGCGCGCCTTACAATTTAGATAATGCCTCTGCAGCATTCAATGCGGTGCGTGATTTATTGGTAGAACATGATGTTTCTCCAAATGCTTTTTCTAACCCGCCAACAGCCGCAGAAATCAATGCGGGCATTACCTCGCTTGATACATCGCGACACCCATATGCGCTCATGGATATTATGGCAGAGTTGAATAATGCCGCCAGCTGGCATTTGCCAAATGCGCGCAATAATGGAGGCTTACCAGATTTGCAACAAGGCATTGATGAGCTGTTTTTAGATATAAGCCCAGACCAAAATGCGATTGCCAATGGCGCAACCACCGATAGGGTTGGTTCTAAATTATTGGGCGATATGCAAGACAGCCAAAATTATCTAGGCGGTAGAATTATCAGCAATACGGGTGATGGCTATCAGTTGCGTCGCCATACCCATGACGATGATAGCATTGGTGAGCGATTGCAACCATTTGCCAGTGATGGGCTTGATAGGGTGCGCGTTACGGTGGATTATGATAATTCATCATTAAGCGATAGTGATCAGATTGATATTGATATTGATTTCGGCACTCTTACGCTCAATAGCTTAAACCCCAATAGTTTCTTGAATAACAGCAATAGCAGTATTGCCACGCTTGGTGAGGCCAGAATCGGCAATAATGGCTTAACGCAATATGATGATGTATCATCAACTTTGCGCTATAGCGAACATAATGGCAGACGTTATTCTTTATTAAACAATGTTGAGATTAGCCGCGAAGGCGTTATCACTGGGCATTATGATAATGGTGAATCGCGTGATTTATATCAGATTCCTCTGGTGGTGTTTGATAATCCCAATGGGCTAACGTCAAAAACTGGCAGTGTGTTTGAACGTAACACCGATGCTGGTGCATCTTTATTGCGCCGCGCTGGTAGTGAGGAGGCAGGCAATATTTTAAGCGAATCGCGCGAAACTGCCAATGTGGATTTAGAACAAGAATTTAGCAATATGATTATCACACAGCGTATCTATTCGGCATCAACCAAAATTCTTACCACAACCGATGCTATGCTAGATGAGCTGAATCGGTCGTTTTAATCATAAATGATGGAGATGAAAATAATGCAAAGTAATTTCAAACAATGGCATGTTTATTGCTTATCTTCAAGTGAGAAGACTAGCCATTTATATTTTCACCCAAATATCAATGGCACAAAAATATTAAGCTACAGGAGGAAATCATGAGTCTTTATGGTTCTTTGCGAACAAGCGCATCTGGGTTATATGGTAATTCACAGCGCCTTGCAACAATTTCTGATAATATCGCGAATTTGAATACGATCGGCTATAAACGTGCCACCGCAGAATTTTCAACTTTCCTTACCACCAATACTGTTGGCTATCGCCCGGGTGGTATTAATTCCACAATTACCCGTGATCTTACCCAGCAAGGCTCGATTGAAATTTCCGATAAAAGCACTGATTTTTCAATCTCTGGCAAGGGCTATTTTGTTGTTACTGACCGCCTTTCTTATGATGAAGAAAATGATACCTATCGCCCAGCAGGCAGCACATTTTACACCCGTTCGGGTCAATTCCGCCCAGATTCCGATGGTAATTTACGCAATTCCAACGGCTATTATCTGTTATCTTGGCAACGCAACGATACTGATACCGAATTTCTAAAAGCAACCGAAACAGAGAATTTTGTATCGGTGAATGTTGCCAATAAAGATTCTGAACCCAAAGCAACCACCGAGTTAAATATAGGCGTTAATTTAACCACTGATACCCTTACTGGCGAAGCAAACGCGTTTCGGGTGCGGCAATCGGTGATAGACGGGCAAGGCACACCGCGCACTTTAGAGCTAATTTTTGAACGTGTTTCAACTGTAGGTCCAGAAAAAAATATGTTCTTCTCAGATGGTAACACGGTGATTGATGTTGATTATAATTTAACGCAACCTGACCATTGGCGCGTTTATGCAGTGGTAGATAACGCCCATATCGTTACCTATAATTCTGATGGCACGCCGAATATTGGTACAGAGACCGCCGTGCCAATCGCTGATGTGATTTTTGATAGTTCGGGCAATTTAGATAGCATATTGCCCCCTGGCTTGATTACCGAATATATGCAAACCAAATATCCTTCTCAATTCAACCTGCCCAATACAACGCCCGTCAGTGAAGCAGGCATATCAGAAAACAACCCAATTGATTTACGCACAATCGCCAATGGCGGCGCACGCACCGATGACGAAATGCGCGCAATGGGTGAAATATTAGAACGCTATACCACTGACCTTACATTTAGCGACCCACCCACAACCGCGGAAATTGTTGCTGGTTTACAGGCGCTTGATACTGGTGAAAATCCAGATGCGATGCTAGAATTTTATCGTTCTATCACAGGGGTAATATCCATCAGTGACATCAGCAGAGAGATTGCGAATGTGCCATCAGCAACAGATGGTTCCATTGCCGATTATACCAATTATAACAACCGTTTTGGCGCGCCTTTATTGAGCGAAAACACTGGTAACTTTAACGGTGGTCGCTTTGTTGATTCAGAAGGCAATGTGCAATATGACGAAAACGGGTTGGTTAAATATAGCAATGATGGCAACGAAAAATTACAAATTACAGTTGATTATAATAGCAATATTGAAACTGATGCCGACCAAATTAATATTGATTTGAATTTAGGCAGTCTCAATTTTAAGTCACTGCAAGCCAATGGCATTTTGAATGAAAGCGACGATGATATTGAGGTTACCAATGTTGGTAATGGTGGCGATGGGCTAACCAATTTTTATGGCAAAACCAGTACAGTGCGCTTCTTAGAACATGATGGACGGCAATTCGCATCATTAGAAGATGTTACTATCAATAGCAATGGTGTTATTAAAGGTAATTTCAGCAATGGTGATTCGCGCGACCTTTATCAAGTGCCACTGGCATTATTCGCCAACCCCAATGGCATGATTACGCGTTCGGGCAATTCTTACTCATTTTCAGAAGCATCAGGAACACCGCGCATTACCGAAGCCAATACGCGCACAGCAGGAAACTTACGTGGATTCTCATTAGAATCTTCAGCAGTGGATGTGGCGCAGGAATTTTCTGATATGATTGTGACACAACGCGGTTATTCCGCAACAACCAAAGTTATCAGCGCAGCCGACCAAATGTTGCGCGAGCTAACCAGTATTAGATAGAAAATGATAATCCAAACACCTTGTTAAGGGAGAAAAACCATGTCACTCTATAGCGCACTTCGTTCCAGCGTTAGTAACATCCAAAGTAATTCGCAACGGATAGATATTATCTCTAACAATATCGCTAACACCAATTCAGTCGGTTATAAGCGGGTTGATGCTAGCTTTTCTACTTTTGTTACCGAAAACGAGAATTACAACAGAAATGTATTTTCAGCAGGTGGCGTGCGCTTAAACCCGCTACGTAACCTTAACGAACAAGGGCTGATTAGCAGAACCAATAATGTAACCGATATGGCAATTTCTGGCGATGGTTATTTTGCCGTTACCAAAAAAGTAACGCTGAAAAATGGTGAATGGGCGCCTGATGGCGAAATTCTATTCACGCGGCGCGGTGATTTTTCTATCGATGAAAGTGGTAATTTACGTAATAGTGATGGCATGTATTTATTGGCATGGAAACCCAAAGCTGATAATAGCGGTATTGATTATTCTAGCTCGCCCGAAGATTTCCGTGCCGTCAATATCGCGCAACAATTATCTGACCCCATTGCCAGCACCAAGATTGAGATTAGCGCAAATATTATCCCTACCCTACCACGCGACCAAGATTACACCGTGCAATATCATCTGTATGATGCCAAAGGCAACCCGCACCCCGTTGAATTAACCTTTACCAAAATTCCGCCTGAAAAAAGCACCATTTTCTTTGATAGACCAAGCGGCCCATTGGATAAAGAAGTATCAACCACCGTGCCGAATGGCTGGCGTGTTTATGCGAAATTTAACGATGATAAAGTTGGTTTTCAAGCCTATGATGCCGATGGCAATCCTACTGGTTTAATCAAAGGGAAGGATATACCAATTGCTGATTTATTGTTTGACCATAAAGGGCGTTTAAGCAATCTGTCACCATCGGGAGTTTTCTCTCATTACAGGCAAACAACATTACCAATCAATGATGGCACCTTAAACGAACAAGGCAGTGCAGCAAATAACCGTATCGACTTAGCCGATGCGCGCGTTACACAGCAAGTAAGGAATCAGTTGCGTGATATTTTACTAGAAAGTGGCATTGAAGAAACCGCATTCAGCACACCACCCACTGCTGAAGAAATTGGCGATGCGATTGAAATATTAGAAACGGTTGACTATCCCGATGCCATGTCACAGATTATCGGCGTTTTAAGCACCGCGCTGAATATTGAAGATGTAGCCACCCGACGTGCCTCTGGCTATCCGGGCTTTAATGATAGCGCCGATGATATGGAGCGTTACTGGAATCTTAACGATGTGCCGGGCGAATATGCCCGCAATGAAACAAATGGTGAAAAGTTTTTAGTCAGCCGCCTTGTTGATGGCAACACTGGCAATATCGCCGCCCCCCCGCCCGGTGAAACAATTTCACCCTTTTATTCCACCAATGGTTTTAACAAAATTGCCATCAATATTGATTTTGATGGGTCAATGTTTAGCGATGGTGCCACCTCGCAAATTGAATTTAATTTTGGGTCGATGAATTTAGACGCGCTCCTAAAAGGGCAAGGGCTTAACCGTTCCAACACAAGTATTTTAAGAGGTGGCACGACTGGCACTGGCGAAGATGGTATGACCCAGTTTGACGATTTAACCTCTACCACCCGTTCATTAGGCAATAATGGGCGCAGTGCCTCTCCGCTTTCTTCAATCAACATTTCTGAAGAAGGGCTGATTAAAGGCACATTTGCCAATGGTGAAGTGCGCGATTTAGCGCAAGTGCCGCTGATTCTATTTAGCAATCCAAACGGGCTGGGCGGTTTTGAAGGTTTGGCATTTAGGCAAAATGATGAATCAGGCAATGGCTTGGTACGCCATAGCGATAGCGACGGTTCTGGTAAAATTATCGGCAATGCTGTTGAAAATTCTTCTGTGGATTTGGCTTATGAATTTTCTAATATGATTGTTAGCCAACGTGGCTTTTCGGCAAGTGCGAAAGTTATTTCCACCACCCAAGCCATGATTGACGAATTATCGCAACGGCTGTAAGTGATATTATCAGCGATTAAATATCACCAAATCAAATATGAACTGCCGTGCCATTGGCAATCATTAACGCCGCCTCACGCACTGCTTCATTAAGAGTAGGGTGCGCGTGGCAAATCATTGCCAAATCATTTGCCGTGCCACCAAAATCCATCACATTCACAACTTCTTGAATCAGTGTGCCAGCATCAGCCGACACAATATGACAGCCAATGATTCTGTTATCAACATTATCGGTAATCAGCTTCACCCAGCCCCCAGTATCGCCATTGGTATGGGCGCGGCTATTGGCAAGAAACGGAAATTTTGCAACCTTATAATCAGTGCCATCTGCCTTTACCTCACCTTCAGTTTTGCCAACCGATGCGGCTTCTGGATGCGTGTAAATGATGCTTGGAATCACATCATAATTCAATCTTGCATCATGCCCCGCCAGCCTTTCTACCAAACAAAGCCCCTCTTCTTCGGCTTTATGAGCTAACATAGGGCCACGAATACAATCGCCAACCGCATAGATATTTTCAGCACTGGTTTGCAGATTATCATCTACCTGTATCATGCCGTTTTTTTCTAGCGCAACGCCAGCATCTTCCAGTCCCAAATCTTCAGTGTAAGGCACCCGCCCGATAGACACCATGATTTTTTCAAAATCACAACATAATGCTTTTTTATTCGACTCACTAAAGCAAACATTAAAACCACCCTCGCTCAGAAACTTTGTTTCTTGCACTTCGGTATCAACAAAAAAATGCATCCCTTGTGCGGTTAATATTTTCTGCACTTCTCTGGCAAGGTCTTGGTCTAATGTGGTGCCAATATAGGCTTGGCGCTCAATCACTGTTACCTCGCAACCCAAGCGTGCCCATACCGAACCAATCTCTAAACCAATCACGCCACCACCAATAATCGCCATGCTTTTCGGCACTTTATCAAATTCAAGCGCACCAGTGGAAGAAACAACATGTTTTTCATCAGCGGTTAATTGCGGTAATTGCCTTACGGCCGAACCTGTGGCGATGATAATATTTTTACCATTAACGATTTTTTCTTCTTTTTTACCTTTGATGGCAACTTTACCGCCCCCAAGCAAAGTGCCCGTTCCTTGAAAACGCGTGATTTTATTTTTCTTAAACAAACCATCAATACCACCCGCCAATGTTTTAACCACACCATCTTTGCGTTTCATCATTGTATCGACATTCATTTTTGCCTTACCAACCTCAACGCCAAATTTCGCGACATCATTATTAATGAATGTGTAATGGTGAGATGCTTGCAATAACGCTTTAGAGGGAATGCAACCAACATTCAAGCATGTGCCACCTAAATTTTTGCGTTTTTCAATAACGGCAACCTTAAACCCTAATTGCGCGCCACGAATGGCTGCAACATAGCCACCAGGGCCACCACCAATAATGACAATATCAAAAGACTCTTCGGTCATATTTCACTCCATATCTTTATAAAAGCAAACGCCCCAATAACATTTTAAGGCTTAAATATACTGTATCATAACTAATATTCTTTAGATATGCGTGATAAGTATGTTAAAGTCAAGAAAAACTGATGATATTCAAGCAATAATCAGTTATAAAATTAAATTGATAGTGCCAAAAGATAGACACACTATTGATATGAATGATAGATTAATATGATTGAAAAACTGAAAACACCGCATAAACCAAATAGTTGGCAATTAATAAAGCGACTGACACGTGACTATATCAAGCCACATCGGGGTAAGCTTATCATTGCTTTTTTAGCAATTCTTGTCGTGGCAGTCACAACTTTCATGCAAGTAAGATTATTAGAACCAATTTTTGATTTTATTTTGGTCGATGGCAATGAAACATTTTTATATTTCTTGCCGCCCTTATTCTTATTCTTATCCATCATGCGCGGCTTGGCAATGTATGTACAAACGCAACAATTAGCAAAAGTAGGGCATAAAATAGTAGAACATATGCAAAATCAGCTTTATCGCAAGCTAATTACTGGTGATGTTATCCATATTCTTGCCGACCAATCGGGCAAATTAATGACCCGCTTTAGCTTCGAGATGCAGCTTATTCGCAATGTGGTTACCAAATCTATGTTAGGGGCAGTGCGCGATACAGTTTTGCTATTGGTTTATTGCGCCAATCTGTTTTATACCAATTGGCAACTTGCTTGTGTGATATTGGTGATTTTTCCGATTGTCATTTTTGTTATTGTTTATATTGGGCGTAAATTGCGTGGCATTGCCCATAGGTTGCAAGATCAAACTGGCATTGCTGGTGCATTTTTGGGCGAGAGCTTTCGCGGGATTGTTCAAATCAAAGCCTATGGCAGTGAAAATTTTATGCAAAAACGTGCCGAGAAAATTTTTAACATCTTATTTCGCGCGAATTTTAAGCAAGAAGAGGTGCGGGCAAGAATGCTACCGATTATTGAATCCTTATTTGGACTTACAATGGCGACAACCATTTTTGTCAGCGGTTTTCAAGTGTTGCGTGGCGAAACCACAGTGGGGGCGTTTATGTCTTTTTTTACTGCGCTTTTGCTTGCCTATCAGCCATTGCGTAGCCTTTCAGCGGTTAATGCAGGTTTGCAAGAAGGGCTTGCCGCCACCGAGCGAATCTTGAAAATGATTGACCAAAAACCGAAAATTACAGTTAAGAAAAATGCCGAAGATTTGGTGATAAAATCAGGCATGATTGAATTTAACCATGTATCCTTTGCCTATAAAGCATCCGAACAACGTGCCTTGCATGATATTAATTTCAAAGTTGAAGGGCAGCAAAAAATCGCATTGGTAGGGCCTTCAGGGGCAGGAAAATCAACTTTGTTTAATCTGTTAATGCGCTTTTACGACCCCCAAGAGGGGCATATCGCGATTGATGGGCAGAATATCAAAGATATTACAACGCAATCATTACGCCAAAAAATCGCGGTGGTATCGCAAGAACAAGGCGTTTTTAACGATAGCATTGCCGCCAATATCGCCTTTGGTGATGATGATTATGATTTTGAAAAAGTCCGCTATGCTGCAAATATGGCTGATGCTGATGGTTTCATCAATCGATTGAGTGATAAATATGAAAGCATTGCTGGCGAAAATGGCGCACTACTTTCAGGCGGGCAAAGGCAGAGGCTTGCCATCGCCCGTGCCATCTATAAAAACGCCCCCATCATGCTGCTTGATGAAGCAACATCGGCACTTGACCAACGTTCGGAAGATTACATTCAGCAAGCGATGGAAAAATTAACTCAAAATCGTACCGTGCTGATTATCGCCCATCGCCTTAGCACTGTGCGCGATGCCGATATGATTTATGTGCTAGAACATGGTAAAATCAGCGAATTTGGCAAACATCACGATTTGTTGGCACAAAATGGGCTTTACACTTTGCTCTATAAAAAAGGCGAAATATAATGGTTAGCACCAAAACACCCCCTACTCTATGGGAGAAATTAACACATAGCCGTATCGTTTCCTTAATAGTTTCAGCATCTGTGTTTTTCATCGTATTATTACTATTATGGAATCAATATTTCCGTGATTCTAACGTTGCCAATAGTGCTACCAATGATAAAAGCGATGATGAAAGCGAAATTATTTTAAATCCAGCAACAGGGTTAAGCGGCTATGCGGGGCATTATCTGCAGTTAGAATATTGGGAAAATAATAATAATTACCTACAAGCACGACAATTTTATGGTCCCGTCAGCCATTGGCTGAGTGATGATGCTGATTTTAACGGACGGGCTTTTTTAGGCTATCTTTCGGTTGGCGATTATGACCGCGCCACTATATTTATTGATTCATTGCAAAATTTACCACCCAGACAAACATTGCCCGATTATGAATTGAAAGAATTAAAAGCATGGCTTTCGCAACATCCTGATTTTGCAACGCGCGCCTATGCTGATTGGGGAAATTTATTCACTGTTATGAAAATGCTACGGCGTAATGATATGGGGCAGGCGCGTCACTTTTTAGATAAAATCAGCGCAGATAATATTATTTTTACGATTGCACCACAGATTGGCTATTTAACTTATGATGGCACGGGCGCTGCCAATAACAGTAAATATGCTAAAAAATTAACGCCAAATCTGCAAAATAGCGGTTTGTTTTTAAGCCCTTTGGCGCGGAAACATCAATGGCAGGAAATTATCGATATTATCACGCAAAGTCAGAAAGACATTAGCACATTTGACCTTAACACGCGTATTTTTTATATCCATGCGCTCTATCATAAAAGGCGTAAAGATGAAGCCTTGCAGGTGATTGATAGCCTTGCGCCCAACCATCATATCGGACGGCTTGTTTATGAACAAATCAGCCGAGATATTACCAATGATGATTTGCAACCATTACCGCAAGATAAAATTTATTACATCAATCAGCAGATTTTAACGATGGTGCAGATGCTGTATAATAATGAATTTTTACTCAAAGACGGTATGCTATTGGCAAGGCTAGGGCTGTATCTTGAACCTAACAATGCCGCATTAGTCTCAACCATCGCTGATTTACTCACCGAACAAGCCAATGCTCAAAACAAACAAGATGATGATGCAAAACATTATGATGCAGCAATCGCTTTGCGTGAACAGCTTATCCCCGCTTATCAAGATGAGGGTTTTCCACTATGGGCAAAATTTAACAATCAATTTACACTTTCAATTCTTTATAGCCAACAAGAAACCGATGATGATGGTGCGCGCAGTATCGATATTTTACGCGATTTGCAAGCGCAATATCCAAATATTTATCACCTATATTTGCAAGAAGGCATCATTCATAGCGTTAATAAAAATTACAAAAAAGCATTGCAAGCCTATAATAAGGCATTCAACGTCTTGCCTTTTCAAGATTATAAAAAACTTCAGCCCAATATTGAAACCGTGCGCGATATTATGGAACAAGGTGAAACAGCATCATTTTACAGCCAAGAAAATATCGACCAATGGTTTGCTTTCTCACGGCTTTTCTATTTGCGTGGTATCGCCTATGAACGGTTAGGCAAACATCGTTTATCGGATAAGGATTTGCTATTCGCGGTGGCGTTAGACCCTTCAAATGCCAACACATTAAACTATCTTGCCTATGGCTGGGCTGATAGAAATGTTAACATTGATGATGCTATTTTTCTGTTAAAGCGTGCCGTCGCCGCTGATAACAACAATGCCGCAATTATTGATTCATTGGCATGGGCGTATTATAAAGCAGGCGATTATCAAACCGCCACCAGTTTTTTAGAACAAGCCATACAATTAATGCCTTACGACCCTGAAATTAACGACCATTTAGGTGATGCCTATTGGCAGTTAGGCTTGAAGCGACAAGCGCGCTTCCAATGGCAACGCGCCATCGACCAAGCACCTGAAACAGATAAGTTAAAAAAAATCACTAAAAAATTAGATAAAGGCTTATAATGGCGGAGGATATGGCAATGTCCCCACATCATCATATTGCTCCTTATCACATTAATGCACCTGCCAAACTCAATCTTACCCTGCATGTAACAGGCAAGCGCGCTGATAATTACCATTTGCTGCATAGCGAAGTAATCTTTATCACCCTATGTGATAATCTCACTTTTACCTTCAACCCAAAAAAAAGCAGTGATGAGATTATCATCGATGGGGCGTTTAGCGCATTACTCGCCGATACACCAACAGAGCATAATTTGGTGATGACAACATTAGCATCAATCCGCGAATTGATAGAATTTCCACCGCTTACCATCAGCCTAACCAAAAATATCCCTATCGGTGCAGGGCTTGGTGGTGGCACTGCCGATGCAGCCGCATTATTACGGTTTTTCGTGGAACAGGGCAAAATTTCTCATCAGCAAGCCATCAGTTTGGCTAAAAACATTGGTGGCGATGGTTTATGTTGCTACCATGCTTGCGCTGGGGTGATGCAAGGCATTGGCGATATTTTCATGCCCCACAATAAAAGCGATATTCCTGCGAACATACAACATGCTGATATTGTGATTTTATGGTGCGGACAATTTGATGGAAGCGGACTCTCCACCGCTGATATTTATCGGCAATGCATTATTGGCGCCCCACCAACATTATCTGATGATTATTGGCAGAATCTGCAACAGGGGCGTAACGATTTACAGCCAACAGCCATTAATGCCATGCCCGCAATCAGCGCGATGTTAAATTTTTTAACAGATTTTAATGCCGATTTGGTGCGGATGACGGGCAGTGGCTCTGCCGTGTTTGCAATATTCCTTGATGGCATCACCGCCAAGAGATTTGCAAAAATGCAAAATTCACTACCACCAGACTGGTTTTTCTGGCATGGTACTATAGCTTAACTTAACTCACGCCACCATAGATGAGACCGCTTAATTCTGCCATATCTTTTTTCCAGCAGATAAGGTCGTCTTGCGCGAATTTTGAAAGACTATCATGCCCACATGCCCGCGCCAAAACCTGCATCAAGCCAGTGGTGGCTTCCAAGAAATTTTGTAATTGTTTTGCCGATTGTTCGGGATCTAACCGTGCCATTAAATGCGGTTTCTGAGTGGCAATGCCAACGGGGCAATTATTGGTATGGCAAGCGCGCATTCCCAAACAGCCAATCGCCTGCAATGCCGCATTAGAAACGCCAATCATATCCGCGCCCAACGCCAATGCTTTCACAAAATCAGGTGCAGTTCGCATCCCGCCCGTTACCCCTAACGTAATATCGTGCCGCCCTAGCCGATTAAGATGCCTGCGCGCCCGTGCCAATGCGGGAATGGTTGGCACTGAAATATGGTCGCGGAAAATTTCAGGCGCGGCACCAGTGCCACCGCCTCTGCCATCTAATATGATATAATCCACGCCAATTTCTAGCGCGGCATCAATATCGCGTTCAACATGCTGTGCCGATAATTTATAGCCAATCGGAATGCCGCCTGTATGTTCGCGCACTTCAGCGGTGAAATCTTTGATTTGCGAGATATGCTCCCAATCAGGAAAACGCGGTGGCGAAATCGCGGATTCGCCCTCTTGCAAGCCACGCACTTCGGCAATTTTGCCTTTTACTTTTTTACCGGGAAGATGCCCGCCAGTGCCAGTTTTTGCGCCCTGCCCACCCTTAAAATGAAACGCTTGCACCAGCTTTAATTTATCCATGCTAAAACCGAATCGTGCCGATGCCAATTCGTAAAAATAGCGCGAATTTTCAGCCTGTTCTTCGGGGAGCATACCGCCTTCGCCCGAACATATGCCCGTGCCGCTTAATTCTGCACCGCGTGATAATGCTACTTTGGCATTTTCTGAAAGCGAGCCATAACTCATATCCGATACGAATAGAGGAATTTTTAGCTTTAATGGCTTTTTGGCATTTTTGCCTATCACCACTTCCGTATTCACCACCGCATCATCTAGCAGTGGCAGGCGGTTTAATTGCGCGGTAACGATTTGAATATCGTCCCATTGCGGTAATAATTGGCGTGGCACACCCATTGATACCACCTTGCCATGATGCCCCGTTTTGCTCAAGCCATTTTTGGCGTAATATTGAATGGTTTGCACATGGGGTTCTTCTTCGCTGCCATGAATATCTTGATATAATCCCTGATAATTTTTGCGATTATAGGGTTGCGGATGCTTATATTCCCATGCGGTGATTTCTTCTTCATCAACCAGCACTTTACCATCTTC
>JAHZMA010000071.1 GCA_022599575.1 Alphaproteobacteria bacterium
CACCACCGCGCCATCTATCGGGTAAGCGCGTAATAATTCTTCTACTTCCATCGCTAATAAATTGCGATATAGCATTGCGCTTGGCTTCATTAATTGCTCGCCTAATGAGAGTGCGGGCAATTCCACCGCAAAGCCACCATTAGCAGTGATACCGCGTTTGATATCTTTCACCCGTTCAGGAAAATGGCTGTGGCAAGTGTTGAAATCGTTCCATGTATTGATGATACCAATAATCGGTTTGCCGGTAAATTCTTCATCCCAAAAACCCATCTGCTTAACACGCGAGCGATGCCCGAATGACCGCAAATCATCGCGCCCAAACCAGCGGTAACTTCGCAAATCTTCTGGTTTTTTTAGTGCTATTTTTTCGCCCATCAATCAAATTCCACCCATTGTTCATTATCAGCAGAAGCGATACATTTTTCAATGAATTTTACCCCTTCAATGCCTTCATTAAAAGAAGGAAACCAGCGTTTACCATCAGCAAATTGTTCGGCAATGCCTGCCATATGCAAGCCAAAACGCCTATATAAATTCGCCCAACTATCAAAGAACCCTTCAGGATGTCCGCCGCCGATACGGTTATATTGCGCGCTTTCATGCAAATAGCCATGCCCATGCTGATAGATTTTTTCCATATTATCTTCATCGGCAACAATGATTTGATTCGGGTGTTCATCCCACCATTCAATCGAGCCTTTATCGCCAATCACCCGTAGCTTAAAACCATGTGCCGAACCAAGATTGACCGCACTTGTCCATAATGAGCCAACCGCGCCATTTTTATATTTTAATAAAATATGCGCGTTATCTTCAAGTGGTGCACGGCTTTCTACAAATGATTGCCTGATACAAAGTAATTTTTTCACCTGCAAGTCTGCCACATACTGCCCCATCTGAAAGCAATGTGTGCCAATATCGCCTAACACATAACTGCCGCCTGAAATTTCGGGGGTAACGCGCCATTTTGTACCAGCATCATCATGTTCCACTTCGCTGGCATGATAGCCATGTGCAAACTGCATATTGACAATACGCACATCACCAATATCGCCATTTCTCACCATTTGGCGCATTTGCTCTACCATCACATAGCCACTATAGCCATACATAACGCCAACCACAGCTTGTTTTTCTGTTGCCAATCTTTGCAAATCTTCGGCCTGTTGTAGCGTAATGGCAAGCGGTTTTTCGCAAATAAGATGCAAGCCATTTTCAAGTGCCATTTTGGCAATCGGGTAATGGGTGTTGTTAGGGGTTGCAATGATTAATGCCTTGATGCCATCATTACGTTTTGTCTCTTCAGTGATGAGTGTTTGGTAATCAGCATAGCACCTATCAGAATCAATATTGATAGAAACACCAAAATCGCGCCCATTTTCGGGGTTAATATCAAACGCACCTGCTTTGAGTGCAAACAAACCATCACGCGCCAACGCATTACGGTGCGAATAGCCGATTTGACTGCCCTTGCCACCGCCAATCATGCCAGTAGCAATCGGGTTTTTGATAAAGCCTATTTCTTCAAACATATCTACACTCCCTATTTTATAATCCTTGGCGTTGCTGTGTCTGCCCCGCTTCCATTTCTGCCCGTGCTTTGGTTTTTTTATCGCTATCGCTGATTTGCGGTAAGCCAACCTGCCACCAAGCATGACCTTCGCCCGTCCAGCCTTGATACGCATCGCATTGTAGCACAAGCACAGTTGTTTTATCAGCTTTTTTAGCGCGCGCAAAGGCGGAATCTAATTCACCGATTGAGGCGATTTTTTCTGATACTGCCCCCATTGATGTGGCATGGGCGACAAAATCCACATAGCTTGGCTCGTCCGCTAGGTTGCAATCTTTGATAAGATTATTAAATGATTCATTGCCAGTGTTATTTTGCAACTTATTAATCACCGCAAAACCGCCATTATCGCAGAGGATGATAATCAGCTTCTTGCCTGAAAGCACCGATGAGTAAATATCAGAATTCATCATCAGATACGAACCATCACCAACAAAAACGATGGTATCATTGATGTCGTTTTCTTCTTCTAATTGGGCAATCCGTGCGCCCCACGCGCCCGCAATTTCGTAACCCATGCAGGAATAGCCAAATTCAATATCCACCGTGCTTTTGGCTGAAACGCGCCAGTTGGCACACACTTCAGCAGGCAAACCACCTGCCGCTGTTACAATACGGTCATTATCATCACATAGCTGGTTGATTTTACCCACCACATGCGCGTACGAGATATATTCATTTTTAGGCGCGATATTTTGGTCGATATAGTTTTGCCATTGCGCTACTTCTTTTTTGGCATTATCGCGCCAATCTTCTGGTGTGCTGTAATCACCCAAAGCTGCCGATAAATCTTCAATCGCTAATTTGGCATCGCCAATCACTGCCAGCGCACGATGTTTGGTGGCATCGAACCTGCCTGCATTGATATGAATAATCTTCGCATCATGATTAAATACAGTCCAAGAACCAGTGGTGAAATCTTGCAATCTGGTGCCAATCGCCACAATCACATCAGCTTGCTTGGTGATGTTATTCGCGCTGTTTGAACCCGTTGTGCCAAGCGGCCCTATATTATAGTCATCATTCCATAGCATATTGGCGCGCCCTGCAATGGTTTCCACCACTGGAATATGGTGCTGATGGGCGAATTTGCGAACTGTTTCAGTCGCTTCAGAATATTGCACACCACCACCCGCAACAATCACGGGCTGTTTGGCGTTACGGAGAATATCGGCGGCATTTTTAATATCTTGAGCATCGGCGCGTTGCCTGCGGATATAATGTAGATTTTCAGCAAATAATTCTGCGGGGTAATCATATGCCCAACCTTGCACATCTTGCGGTAGCGAGATAAAGCATGGCCCGCAATCTGCTGGGTCTAGCATGGTATTAATCGCATTTGGCAATGATTGTATTATCTGTGCGGGGTGGGTGATTCTATCCCAATAGCGGGTGGCGGCACGGAACGCATCGTTCAAGGATTGCGCGGGATTGTAAAAATGCTCCGCCTGTTGCAATACGGGGTCAGGCAAACGGGTGAGGAAATAATCGCCCGATAGCATCAGTAACGGCAAGCGGTTGGTATGGGCAAGCGCAGAAGCAGTGAGTAAATTAGTAGTACCAGGCCCTGCCGAAGAAGTGGCAAACATAAAGCGTTTACGCAAATAATATTTAGCATAGCCACATGCCGCCAATGCCATAGATTGTTCGTTCTGCCCACGATAAAGAGGTAAATTCTGGCGAGCATCATATAATGCTTCGCCTAAACAAGGCACATTGCCATGTCCGAATATGCCAAAGCCACCACCGCATAGGCGTTTTTGTTTGCCATTAATATCAATA
>JAHZMA010000072.1 GCA_022599575.1 Alphaproteobacteria bacterium
CGATACCGAAAAACTGTTCCAGAAATTATCACACACGGTGAGTGGGCGTGGTGATGCGGTGAAGAATATGGCGCATATTGCCAATGAGGGCAATCAAGAGATGCAAGATGTGCTAGGTGAGCTTAAAAGCGTCACAGGCGTTGTCACGCATTCGGGTGAAGTGGCGGAAGCATTGTTTGAACAGGTGGAAAAATTGCAAGGTTTCTCAAATCAGCTAAATGACCGTATTAATAATTTCATGCAACAATATGATTGATATATGATGATAAAAACAATACAATCTATTGATGAAAAAGAAGATATTGGGAAAGTTATCAGATAATTCGCACTGGCGCAATTTATTGAGTTGGCGTGTTTGGTTTCCTATGCTTGTAACATTACTAGCGGTTACTTTTGTTGTTGTGTCGCCATCTCTCATAGAAAAAGTATTTCAAGGCAGTATTCGATTATCAGGAAATAATATTTTTACTGAGCTACGTGGTGCCCGAGCTATTTATTTACAAGAATTAGTAAATAGGGTTGATGGTGAGTGGGATAATCCAGAAAAATTGCGCGAGATTGGCGGTCATGTTAGATATCAAAATGTTGCTGATACGCTTTTACATAAAAATGATGACGGCATTTCACTCAGATTTTATGCGTTTGAATCATGGGCGCCTGATGGTGGCAATAGCAAATCATGGCGGTTAGATAAAGAAATTTATGGGGATTATGAAAAAGTGCTTAAGCAAAATCCCGAAGGTCTTTATAATGATTTTATTTCTGATTATAATTTATTCACAGATACGGCAAAGCCCGGGATACAATTTTATCTGAGTATGCAGCATGATGTTATGCAAGAAAATTGTGTTGCCTGCCATAATAATCATCCTGATAGCCCAAAGCAAGATTGGCAGGTCGGCGATATAGCGGGCTATGCAGTTTATCGAACCGATGCAACGGGTACTGTTGGTCTATCAGTGGTTGTTGCCAGTATCATTGGGGTGTTGTTAGGGATTTTATGTATTATCCCGAATTTAAGCATGGTGTTTTTACTGAATCGGCGCATTATTTCGCCGATGGCAAGAATCACCAACATCATGAAAGATGTGGTTGAACGCAAATATGATGGCGGTGTGATTCCTTATCAAAGAAGAAATGATGAGGTCGGGCAGATTTCAAATATGTTGTCACGGCTCATTGTGTTTTTTGATGAGCGTGACCATGCGTTAGAAGAAGATAATAAACGCCTTCATCAAACACAAGAAAAATTAGAAGAAAATGAACGCTTAAAGATAGATTTTCAAAAAATGATGGCATCGGCCTTTACCGATATTAAGAAATCAGTGCAAACAGTTTATGATACAGCGCATATTGTATCGGATAATGCTGATTCTGCGACTAAAAATGTTGATGCGGTGGCGCATAATATCACTATCGTTTCTAACAATATTATTAATGTTGCGGATACGGGCAATAAATTATCAGATAATACGAAAGTTATATTGCAAGAGGTGAAAGAATCAAGCCAGCATATCAGCAATACGATTGCCCAGACCGAACA
Source organism: Alphaproteobacteria bacterium (assembly GCA_022599575.1). Classification (GTDB taxonomy): domain Bacteria; phylum Pseudomonadota; class Alphaproteobacteria; order JABAAW01; family JAHZMA01; genus JAHZMA01. The sequence goes on from JAHZMA010000072.1 coordinate 1,544, forward strand.
AGCCAATCAGCAGATTAATGATTTATCACAATCCACGCAAAATATTGGCGAGGTAGTAAGCCTGATTAAAGATATTGCCAACCAAACCAACTTGCTGGCACTTAATGCTACTATTGAAGCGGCACGGGCAGGTGAAGCAGGCAAGGGCTTTGCGGTGGTGGCGAACGAGGTGAAAAATCTAGCCAACCAAACCGCACAGGCAACCGAAGAAGTTACCAGTCAGATTGAAACGATACAGCTTGAAACCAACGAAACGGTGGAAATGATAGTGTTGATTACAAAAACCATTGTGGATACTGAAAAATTATTTCAAAAATTAGCACAGACCGTTAGCGCGCGTGGCGATGCAGTGAAGAATATGGCGCAGATTGCAAATGAGGGCAATCAAGAAATGCAAGATGTGATTGGCGAGCTTGCAAGTGTTACCAATCTGGTATCAGATTCGGGCAAGGTAACAGAATCATTATTTGAACAGGTTGAAATATTGCAGAATCTTTCAAATCAGTTGAGCGACCGTATTAATAATTTTATCAAGCAATATGGGTGATGATTAATGAATAATCAAAAATTTGCAAAATCATCAAATCGCTTGCATTGGCGTAAGTTTACGAGTTGGCGAGTATCATTGCCTCTGGTCATTGTTTTAGTGGCGGTTGCTATTATTATCATATCACCTTTTGTTATACATCAGCTGTTTTATAGCGTAACAGAACGTCTGGTGCATGGTCTGGTGAATGATCGCTTGAATATACGCGAATATTATATGCAAGAATTGGTGGATAGAATTGATGGCGAATGGGATAATGAAGAAAAACTGCGCGAAATTGGTGGGCATGTTAATTATCAACGGCAATATACTAAGATGATTGCCAACAATAGTAGTAAGCGGCATATGGCTTATCACCCAATTGTGCAATGGGATGGTGAAGAAAAAATGGCTTATGATGCCCCTTTTTATGGGGATTATAAAGGTTTTTTACAACAAAACCCTAACGCATCTTATGGTAAATATATCAAGAATTA
>JAHZMA010000073.1 GCA_022599575.1 Alphaproteobacteria bacterium
GCGTTTTGCGCTTGGCTCACATCATCAGCAGGAACTAAATCATGCAAACCATAATCTAAAACTTCGGCAGTTTCAGCAGAAGATTCGATATTGACTTGATTAGATTCACCTGTTCTGCCCATTGTGGCATCAGGGGCATCAAAAAAAGTGCCGATAGGATAGGTGCGATAGCTAAATTTTTTCATACCAACATTAACAATTGGCAATAAATTATTAGCAATATAAGAATGGGCGGGGTTTCTATAAGCAACCACCGCCGCAGTCATGACGGGGTCAATATGAAAAGGGACATTTTCAGACATATTTTTATTCCTTATGAATGAGTGATTAAAACGCGGATAACATCATTGATGGCGGTGGCTTCTTCTAGCGCAATCGCAATGATATTATCGCCATCAGAAGCTTTTACCAATTTGCCATCACCATCACTGGTGAGTTTACTGCTAACCGAAAAAACGCCACCAGCATCAGCTTCAATGATACCTACCATCACAATATCAGCATGTTGACCAGCCGAAACCGATAATTGCTGATGCGAAATACCAATCACAACATCACTTGCAGATGATGCTTGCGTTACGCCATCATCGGTTAGTTTTATCGCACGGCGTGGGCTAATGTTAGTATAGGCAGGAAATGCTTTAATTAATAATTGTTCAGACATTATTTGAGTTCCTTTGCTGCTTGTGTTGCCGCTTCAGCTGATGAAAGATTGGGATTACCATTCATCAACTGATTGGTTTTATTGATAAGGGCAGTTTGTTTATCGGCTTCGCTAAAATCAGCTGTGCCATCATTTTTTGCCACCTCACCTTTGGGCGCAGTGCCACCCCCGATAGCATCAGAAAACTCAGTGATAAATTTACCAAAATCAGTCACTGGATTTGTAGCAGACGCATTTGCATCGCTAAAATCAACAGTGATGCTATTTGATAAAGCACTCGCAAATTCTACCGCCTTATCATGCGCGGCAGGTGAAATTTTACCGCCATCACGTAAACCCGCTAAATTGGCTTTTGTGGCTTCCAATGTTGTGGTTCGCATGGTTTCAGCAAAATTAGCTGTTTGCTTATTAAGCGCATCTTGCTTTTTATTAAGCTCTGCCTCACGGGCTTCTAGGGAAACACCCCCCAAAGTATTACTTTGCGGGGACCCCGGGTTGATTCTTTCTTCATCTGTCATATGTGACTCCTTATTTGTGTTCTGGGTAGTAGCGGGGGGATTATCAAGGGGGGACTTCGCAAGATGGGCGGCTCCGTCCTGCCCATCGAGAAGCGAAGCCGCTCCCCCCTTGATAGAAACTTCATTAAATTCCACTGTTAAGCAATCTTTATCATTTTCGCTAAAGGCAACATTTTCTAGCCCTTTAATGGCAGGCGGTGTCGCACCTAATAAACCAACATGGCGCGGATACCAATGACCGGGCGTAGGGTTATGAGGATGCGCTGGCGCGTAAAAACTTGTAGAAATTTTTTGATAATGTTTATTGGCAACTGCCTCTTTCACGCCATCATGCACATCAGCAAATGAAGCATACATAATATCGTTTTCACGTTTTATATCCGATAGCCACCCGAAAGCAGGGGCATTTGTGACAGGATGACCAATAACAAGCGGCGCTTTATTAACCTCGCTATAATTGGCAATCATCATATCTATATCATCATTACTGATGGTATAGCGATTGCCAAGCGCATCAACATGCACACCAGAACGGAATATTTGAATTTCTTTTGCCATATCCCCATTATGATAGGGTGAAACTTAAAAATCCCCGTAAAATATGTCCGTCATTAATATTCGCTAAAATTGCAGTAATTTATATCGGTTCGCTATTGATTTTTATTCACAATATGTCTATAGTCTGTGGATAAGATAAAAATATAAACTATGAGGAGGGATGGCATAATTTTTGCAGAATTTGTAAAGGTTGAAATTTGCTGGGTTTAAATTAAATATGTCGTTATTTTTACAAACGTTAAATGAAAATGCACATGTAGCACTATTTGCAATTATAATTATTGTTATTTGTGCCCTCATGTGGTTAAGTCATTTCATAGGTAAATGGAAAGAGCGTGGCGGGTTATTTGAAGATTGGCGGAAAGCCATTCCAGCTATCCAGATTAATTTAGATAATATTGTTAAAAAGCTGGCAATATTAGACGATATACAACTGGATGTTAGAGAGCTTCAGCGAGATTCTCCAAGCCCTGTAGTACAAACTAAAAGCCCTATCAGTTTAAATCAAAAAGGTGAAAGAATATCAAATGCAATAGATGCCAAAGAAATTATCACATCTATTCATGAAAATTTTTATAAAACATTATCTGAAAAGCAACAGCAAAACCCTTTTGATATTCAAGAAGCAGCGTTTGAATATGCGAACGCTATTAATGCTTCTCTAAATCAAGATGTAATTGATAAATTTAAAAAGGTGGCTTATGATGAAGGTATCTCAATGCTCGATATTCATCGTATATTAGGAGTTTTACTGCGTGATAGTATATTAAAAGAATGTGGCTTTGCTCCTGATGAAATTGATGAGCATAATCCAACAGCCAAATAGAAGCCCTTGCAATTCACACAAAATTTTATATAATAGACTTACGCGCCTGTTGATGCTCGTGTGCTAAACGCAGGTAAGCGACCCCACACAGACACGAATGTTGTGGGGGCTTATTTCTGATAAAGCCTTAATCCCTTTCTAATATCATTAAGATGCCTGCCCTGGTCTCTCTCGTAAATTGTCAATGCTGACCAATGATGATTATCCTTATCTGCAACAATAATAAGCGTGTGATTATTTTCTAACTTAAATAATGTCACATAGCGTTTTCTAACAATCACCTTACCTGTTTTGCTATCTTGGGCAAAATTTACCCATATCTCGCTAGGCTTTTCAATCAATTCAGGAATCAGTGAAAAGAACTGTTCGCGCCTGTCTTTCAAGCGATTTTTGCTTGCTAATAAATGTGTTGCTAATTGCGCGTTAATTGTTACCTTGCCACCGATAGGGTCGGCAAATATTTTATCATCACCGCCAATGGCTGTTTTTAATTTTCTTTGCAATTTTTCAGCTGTTACCTCGCCCCTGATACGGTTCAATAATTTTGTCTTTGTGGCAATCAATGGCAAAGCATCTGGCATATTGGGCAAATTGCCATGCGGTAATGGTAAATCCTTATAATATTGATGCGCTTTGATGGCTTTGACTGCGGGCGATGCCTCACCAAAACTAGCCTTACCTGCATTGCCTTCAAAGCCTGGGTCAATGCCTTTTGGCAAGGTAACTATCTGTTTTTTGCCACCGCCAATATGAATTTGTTTCATGGTATTTTCTACAGACGGCGCGTTCATATCTTTTACCCGCTTCCCAAAACCCCGCGCTTCTGATTTACTAATGGCTTGGGTGCTACATCGGCAATTCCAACCATTTTGCGGAGTGTGCATATCCCAAAAAACATGGTCTTGTGGTAATATTGTGCCGTGCCATGCTTTGTGTTCAGGGCGGTTATTGCCATCTAGCACCGCAACATAGCGCAAATAAGGTTTTTCTTTCTTGATTTCCTGCTGTTTGGCATAACGCCCCGCATTGTAACTTTGACGCAAATTGGTTTCATAAATGATGCGTGTGCGCCATCCGCGTTTGCCTTTATAGCTCCAGCCATGCCTATCAACAATCTTATCAAAATTTTTGCGAAAATCTGCAAGAGTTGTGCCCGTTTCCTGTGCTTTTAGTAATGCGCTTTGAAAATCAGCCAATAAAGCATCGGTAGAAGCACCTGCCACCATAAAAGCCGCACCATGTTGATTGGCATAAATATCAGTCCATCGCTTGGTAGGAATGCGGGCTTTTTTGCGAAATGCTGTAATAGCTTCATCAAA
>JAHZMA010000007.1 GCA_022599575.1 Alphaproteobacteria bacterium
ATATCACCAGAATTACGGCAACAAAATATTTGACTGAAATCACAAAGATAGGGTTATTACAAAAGGAACAAATAGGGCAAACCTATTATTATTTTAATGCAGAATTATTAAAAGCGATAACGGATTAACAACCTCACTCCTGCGCCCGCACAAACATCAATTCAGTGTCGTTAGATAATGTATCATCATATTGGTAATCATTAAATTTGATTTGCCGAACGCCGTCTAGCGTATCGGTGCGGGTTTTGATGATGGCACGTGCCAATGCGCCGCGTGCTTGTTTGGCGAATAGCCCGATATTTTTCAACTGATTGCCGCGTCTTTGCCGAAAGCCAACATTGATAAAATTACTCACTGCTTTTGAGTCAACCGCACGGCTATATTCATTTGATGCTAGATTGAGAATAATCGGATTATCTTGCGCTTTCAGCAATTCCTGCAAATAGGCAGTGATTTTATTACGCCAGAAATCAGCCAAATTATTCGCCTTACCGATTTTTAGATTCACCCCCATCTCTAATCGATAGGGCATGATGAAATCTTGGGCGCGCAACAAACCATAAAAACCTGATAAAATCATCAAATGCTTCTGAGCATAATCAATATCCGCGGGCGAGAAATCCTGCGCCGCAAGATGCTGATAGACATCGCCCGCAAACGTCAACAAGGCGGGGCTTTGTTTGGCTTCACCCTGTGCCATTTTTTGTTGCGCCATTTTTTGATAGCGGTCATGATTCAGCGCGCCTAATTTTTCAGAAATCCCCATCAATTGCTGTAATTGCTTAGCAGATTTCTTTTGCATCACTTGCAATAATTGCTGCGTTTCTTGCTGAAAATATGGCGGGGTGCCCAAAGCATTTGAATCTTGCCTCACCAAATCTTCATATAGCTTTTTTGCTGGCGATAATAGAATAATCATCTTTAGGATAATCCTATCTAGGATAATACTATTATTGGTGCATCAATAATAATTTTTTCATCTCACGCATGGTGACTGTTAATAATGCCAAACTCAATGTTTGATTTCGACAATCCAGCAATAAATTATCGATGGCTTGTAATGATTTTTGATGGTCGTTTAGAAAATTTTGTATCGTTTCATCAAAATCATTTTTACCATAGCGCGTTACCACAAAATGGGTGAGTTGCGATTGAAAATACCATAAATCATCAGCCACTGCCAACATTGCTTTTTTCTCCCATTTGCTGGCGCTACCAAGCAATAAATTAATTTCAGTGCGTAACCAATCAATCGAGAAACGTTCGGAAAGCACAAAATAATAATGCGCGATTTTTCGTGTTTGATGTTCTGATTTTTCTGCTAATTTCGCTACTTCGCACACATTAGAAAACAATTTCAAGCTACCGATTTTTTTCGCCAACTCTTTGGGCACACCTGGTGTGGCATAGCGGGCGATACGGCTTTGATGGCTTTCATAAATTTCTGATGGCACCAATGCTTCAACATCATCACTGATTTGGGTGAGCGCATCACCATATTTTTTGGTTAATTTTTGTAAATCAAACGGTTTTTTCTCGTTTAAGATAAACCATTCCATCATGCGGTCTGCGGTGCGATATGTTTCAAACAGCATGGCGATTTGCAATTTAGCAGGAATTTTATTATCCAGCGCCTCTATCTGAGAGCGCAAATCCTGCAAGCCAAAAATTTGATAAACCAATGTAAAGGCATTGGTAATATCACTCAATTCAGCATTGGTACGATTTTGCATATTATTGATAAAAGCAGGACCTGTACAATTCACTATTTGATTGGTAAGCACAGTTGTAATGATTTCACGTTTCAAGCGATGTTGTTCGATTAATTTACCAAACATTTCGCTCATTTTTTTCGGAAAATAATTATAAAGAATCGATACATAAAAAGGATCATCTGGAATATTTGTTTGCAGCAATTCTTGATAGGCAATATTTTTCGCATAAGCCAATAGCACACATAATTCAGGGCGATTCATGCCAATATGTGTTTCGCGTCTGCGTTCAATTTCATCATCTTGCGGTAAAAATTCTAAATCACGATTCAGCTGGTCTTTTGCCACAAAATCACGGATTAATTGTTGTTGCTGGTCAATAAAACCCGTGCCCTGCGCCAATATTAAGCTTAAAGTTTGACTTTGCTTGTAATTATTATCTAGCACTAATCTCGCAATATCATCGGTAAGTGATTCTAATAACGCATTGCGGTCATCTGTTTTTAGCTTACCAGCATTAATGGCTTGGGTGAGTAGGATTTTTAAATTCACCTCATGGTCAGAACAATCCACACCAGCGGAATTATCAACCGCATCGGTATTGCATCGCCCGCCCTTAAGCGCATATTCAATCCGTGCGCGATGGGTTAAGCCCAGATTTGCGCCCTCACCAAGAACTGCCGCGCCCACCTCGCGCGCATTTATTCTTACCTCATTATTGGCTTTATCGCCAACATCAAGATGGCTTTCATCGCTCGCCTTGATATAGGTGCCAATGCCACCAAACCATAATAATTGGGTCTCACTCATCAGCAAAGCACGTACCAGCTCGTCTGGCGTTAATGTTTGCGCACTAATATTTAACATTTTGCGAATTTCAGGGGTGAGTTGCAAAATTTTTGCCGAACGCTCATAAATTCGTCCGCCTTTTGACAATAATGTCTCATTATAATCTGACCATGAAGAACGCGGTAAATCAAACAGACGTTTGCGCTCTTTCCAGCTGCTTGCGGGGTCGGGGTCGGGGTCTATGAAAATATGCATATGGTTGAAAGCAGCTTGCAATTTAATTTGTTTTGAAAGCAACATGCCATTGCCGAAAACATCGCCCGACATATCACCCACGCCAATAACAGTGAAAGGCGTTTCTTGGATATTGATTGACAATTCACGGAAATGACGCTTAACAGATTCCCATGCGCCACGCGCGGTAATGCCCATTTTCTTATGGTCGTAACCCGCAGAACCACCCGATGCAAACGCATCACCTAGCCAGAAACCGTGATTAACCGCAATTTCGTTAGCAATATCGGAAAAAGTTGCTGTGCCCTTATCGGCAGCTACCACCAGATAGGAATCATCGCCATCGTGACATACCACATTATCAGGATGAATGACTGTGTCACCATCTAAATTGTCAGTAATATCTAACATAGCTTGAATGAAACGCTTATAACAGCTCACCCCTTCTTTCATGAAGCTTTCGCGGTCGGGCTGTTGCGTTTTCATCACAAAGCCACCCTTTGAGCCCACTGGCACAATCACCGCATTTTTCACTTGCTGGGCTTTAACCAATCCTAAAATTTCAGTGCGGAAATCATCTTGACGGTCAGACCACCGCAAACCGCCACGTGCCACATAACCAAAGCGCAAATGCACAGCTTCAAACCGTTCGGAATAAACAAAAATTTCACGAAATGGACGCGGTTCGGGGAGGAAATTTAAGTCAGAACTGGCAATCTTAAAGCTGATAATCGGGTCGGTATTATCGCGGGTTGTTTGATAAAAATTGGTGCGAACAACCGCCTGCATGAAATCAAGCAAAGTGTGTAAAATGCGATCTTCTTCTAATGTTTTCACATCATTAAAGGCAGTAAGAATTTTTTTCTTTAATGCCGTATTATGCTGTTTGGATTGATGTTCTGGATCAAAGCGCGAATGAAAATATTCTACCAATAATTTGGTAATGGCTGGATATTCAAACAAACATTCGCGAATTCTCGCTTCGCTAAAGGCAATTTTACCTTGCTTAAAATAAGCACTAATAGCACGGAATAGTAAAATTTCGCGATAATGCATGCCTATCAATAGGGTGAGCGCGTTGGAATCATCAACGGCAAAACGGTTCGCCCAAATTTCGCGGAATGTATTGATAAATTCGGTGCGTAAAATATCGATATTGATATTTTGTACATCTAGCTTAAAATCATATAAAGTAACATCAGGCGAGCCCAATGGCGAAATACTATAATGGTACGCCTCACCCACTTTGGCACCAGTGGATTCTAGCTTTGGTAAAATTTCTGATAATGTAACATTGCCTAGCTGCACCATACGCAAATGCCATATTTCCCCTTTTCCATTATCATTAAGATAAATTTCAAGCCCTAATTCATCATCATCAACCATCGCTTTTTCAATCAGCTTAATATCGCTTAATGTGCGTGCGATGCTAGTGGTATCGCGATAATTAATCGGAAAGGCGTGCATATAGCACATATAAAGATTTTGTGCTTCATTATCGCTATGTTCTTTAGCAAGAATTTCATGCAAATCTTCATGCCATGGCATACAAAGCGCAATCACTTTTTTCTCTAATTCTTCATTAGAAAATTTTGGCACTTGACCGGGCGTTGTATTGAAAATCATATTGACGCGAGAGAGTAGGCTATCGCCAGTGAATACATGGCGTTCATGTAATGATGCGTTAAAAGTTTGCTCTAATTCGGCAATCAGTTTATTGAGAATGTTAGCGGAATAAATATCGGTTGGCACATAAAAATTGGTGCTGATAAAATTACCATAGGGGTCAATATGCACAATTAATTTGCTATGCACACAGGTTTCTGCCTCCATCACTGCCATCATATTTTCTGCCAATATATCAATTTTATCCTGCCATAGATTTTCACGCGGATAATTATTAATCACATAATTAAATAGGCCCGTGCTGTAACTGGAATGATTGATATTTAGCCTATCAAAAATTTCTACCATATTTCGGCGCATTAACGGAATTTGTGATACTGGTGTCGCATAATATTCAGCCGAGAATAAACCAGATAATTCATGTTCGCCAATAAGATTCTTGGCATCATCATAGCGTTTGAAGCGAATAACATCATAGCCTGATTTACGATGAATCTCTGACATATAAAGACTTTTGCTAACTTTCACATTATGTTTGCTATTGGCAAAATGCTGAAATTCGCTTGGCATCACCTCACCTTCACGGCGGTAATGCGAAATTTCTATATCAGGGTTTTTAAAAAAACCTAATAATGACTTTTTATCACTGCTATAAAGACGTTTGTTTTTTTCACCTTCATATGTTAAATCGCGCATACCAAACATCACATAATTGCCTTCAATCAGCCAATTAATAAATTCAGCAATTTCGGTAAAATCATCTTTGTTATACGCACGATAATTTGTTTCTATCGCACGTAAGCGGTCTTTCATTTTAGCAAAATCTTCATTGATTAATTGCAAATTACCAAGCGCATCTTTTAGACCAATATAAACAAGATCAATTTGGGTTTCATCGCTCAACCGATTTGTTTCAATATAAATACAGCTTATCGGCTTATCATAAGAAAGTGCAACATTTTCTGGACGCATCACAGAATGTAACACAACATGCAATTCCAGATTTTGATGACGGATGTTATTTAAAACTGTACCAACCGTGAATTGCATATCGGGAATAACAAAAAAGAAACTGGTGCGGTACCGCATTTTTTCACCACCATGTGGGCGTAAATCTGGATAGTTTTTGATATCGATAATCATTTTTTTGTTATTCTGCTGGCAACAGATTTTCCAATAATCCAAAATTTGCTCAGCAAATTTTTGCGGTGTCATAAATTGTAAATCTTTTTGAGTTAAATAAAGCAGAAACTCATCGGTGAATTTTTTCAAATCCTTTTTATCCTTATCAGTTAGTTTAGTGGCTAATGTCACTAAAGCGGTATGAATTTGCTTGATAAAAGTCGCTTTCTCGTTTTTACTCATGATAGCACTCCTTGTTTTTGTGTTTGATGCTGATCTTTATATGTTACTGGTATATGACGCGCCTTGATTTGCGTAATATCAAATGGGGTAGATTGATAAATATCATCAATCCAGTTGCGAAATAATAAATGTGCCGTTGACCGCCAAATATTTATTGGTTGCGCTGATGAATTATTATCAGGGAAATAGTGTTGTGGCAAATCAATTTTTTTGTTTTTGGCAATATCGCGCTGATATTCATCGCGCAATGTATGGGAATCATATTCTAAATGATTAAACATATAAACATATTGTGCATAGCTATCATCTACCAAACAAGGCCCTGCCTCATCAGAATCAAGCAAAGTTGTAAGGTGCTTGATATTACTAATATCAGCTGCTTGGGTTTCACTATGGCGCGAAACTGGCACCGCCGCCGAATCATCAATGCCCCGCATCAAATGGTGATTTTGATGGTTAGAATTAATTTTTTGCTGAAAAATGCCGAATCTTTTTGCTGGTAATAATGGCGAGGTTAAGCCATAAAAATGATATAAGGCGGCTTGCGCGCCCCAACAGATTGAAAATATTTTACTAACATGTTGCAGACTCCAATCAAAAATTGCCTGTAATTCCTGCCAATAGGTGACATCGGTGAATGCGATATGCTCCAAAGGTGCGCCTGTAATAATTAACCCATCAAAATACTCATCTTGCAACTCTTCCCAATTTTGATAAAAACTCAATAAATGGGTATGCGCGGTATTTTTAGATTGATGGGCACCGATTTTCATTAAATATAGCTCAATCTGTAATGGCGAATGCCCTAATAAACGCGCCAATTGGGTTTCGGTTTGAATCTTATCAGGCATTAAGTTAAGAATCACAATTTTCAACGGACGAATATCCTGAATCAGCGCATCATGCTGGGTAATCAGTGGCACCCCTTCTAGTGAAAGGATTTTATGCGCTGGCAAATTATCAGGAATTTTAATCGGCATGGTTTGTTAATCCTCTTAACATTATTTTCTACTATTATTAATGTTATCGGCAATTAAATCAACAAAATCATGACTATTTTTTACATGGCGAAAATCTTTGCCACTAATAATATAGCCATAATGATGCGCTAATGTTTGATAGCGTTGTTTGCGAAATTCAATTGTGCGCGGAAAAATATGCCGCAAAAAATCATCGGGGTCAATATGATCACCATATTCTGCAAGCATCTCATCAAATAAAGCGCGGTTATAATACATCGGCTTCGGGTAAGCCAATTGCCGTTCGATAATCATTTGTTCATCTTCTTGATCGGCTTCAACATAAATCAGCACCGAATGGGCACAGATATTTTGTATAATCGGGCAAGCATCAATATTATTAATATCGGCAATTTCGCATAAAGAACCAGTGGTATCATTTAAGAAATGATGATAGCCGTAAATATCTCTTGCTTTGCGGATAAACGGGGCAATATCACTTTGCGAGCGAATCTCAGCATCGGCATAAAGCTGTTGCCTGTGTAAAAATTCATCTTTGGCAAGCCCACCTTTTTTCTCATCACCAAATTTACCAATAAAATTTGACAATAACGCCAGATTGCCAACAGTAAGATTATGATTAAGATGGATAGAATCACTGCGTAATAATTTACGTAATATCGGGTCTTGCATCATGCGAATCTTTAGCGCATCTAAAATATCTTCCACCAAATAACGCGTGCCGATACGGTAATCAGCCGAATAATGAAACCATGCGTCTTGTGCTAGTTTTTGCCCTAAATAGGTTTTGCCCATACCCGACATCGCCATCAGCGAAATCACATAATGGGTTTGCTCTTTAAATTCTTGTCCCGATGCAAATTTCATGGCGGTTATTTTAACTGTATTGTCAGTGATTAGCAAGCGGATTCATCCGCTTACAATGGCAAAGCCATTGTTTCGCTCGCAAGGGGCTTTTCGACCTTGCTTACGCAAGGACGCCCCCTACACTCCCACCGTTATACCACGCACTGAATCGGAGTGCGCTTTGATACATTATAATATGGGGGCGCAAACTTGCTTCTCGGCGATGAGGCATAAGCCCATCGCCTTGCAAGTGCCCCCCATACCCCCGCTACTACTTAAACACTCTGTTCTTTGGTTTTATAATTATTTTTCAATATCATCTGATTTTCTCTTGACGCTGTTATTTGTTTAAGTTAAGATGCGCTCCGAAATTGCGTGAGGGGTTTACGCGGAATAATTCTCTATTTGGCTATCAATATCATTGTAGTGGATAGGGGGCGAATTTTGAGGCATTTGTCTTAAACTTTGTTAATATTCTGAACGGAACGCCCAATCTGATCAATAAAAACATTCAGCAATGGCTTGATTCTAGCTGAATGTTTTGTTATTGTCTTAATCCAACTCACCAAGCTCATCGTAGCATTGCTATCGTTCTTCAATATGGAACGGTATTTTGTGTGAATAATGTATGTTTTTTTAAGGAATGATTGATGCCAACCATTAATCAGCTGATACGCAAACCCCGCAAACCGAAACGGGTAAGTAATAAAGTTCCCGCATTGCAGGCATGTCCGCAACGGCGTGGCGTTTGCACACGGGTTTATACCACTGCACCAAAAAAGCCGAATTCGGCATTGCGGAAAGTGGCAAGGGTGCGTCTTACCAATGGTTTTGAGGTGACATCTTACATCGGTGGCGAGGGGCATAATTTGCAAGAACATTCCGTGGTACTGATTCGTGGCGGTCGGGTGAAAGATTTGCCGGGTGTTCGTTATCATGTGATTCGTGGCACACAAGATACGCAAGGCGTGAAAGAGCGTCGGCAACGTCGTTCACTTTATGGCGCGAAGCGTCCGAAATAGGTTGGATATTAAAAATGGCAAGAAGACATAGAGCAGAAAAACGGGAGATTCTCCCAGATCCGATTTATCAAGATGAGCGTTTGACAAAATTTGTCAATTCCGTGATGCTTGATGGTAAGAAATCTACCGCCGAACGCATTGTTTATGGCGCACTTGAGCTTTTGAAACAAAAAGCCAAAACTGATAAACCGCTAGAAATTTTTCACGAGGCGATTGATAAAGCCCGCCCAGATATTGAGGTGCGCTCACGCCGTGTTGGTGGTGCAACCTATCAGGTGCCCGTTGAAGTGCGGACAGGACGCGCACAAGCTTTGGCGTTTCGCTGGTTGATTGGCAATGCGCGCAAACGCAGTGAAAACACGATGACCGAACGTTTATCGCAAGAATTAATGGATACCGCCAATGGACGCGGCTCAACGATTAAAAAACGCGAAGATACTCATAAAATGGCTGAAGCGAATCGCGCATTTGCTCATTACCGCTGGTAAGATTGATTAAGAGAATACAATAAAATGGCACGTACAACTGATTTAAGTAAATATCGCAATATTGGCATTATGGCACATATTGATGCAGGTAAGACAACAACGACCGAGCGCGTTCTTTATTATACGGGACGTTCGCATAAAATTGGCGAAGTGCATGATGGGCAAGCAACGATGGATTGGATGGAGCAAGAACAAGAGCGCGGCATCACCATTACATCGGCGGCAACCACAGCCGTATGGAAAGACCATCGCGTTAATATTATTGATACACCGGGCCATGTTGACTTCACAATTGAAGTGGAACGTTCTTTACGCGTGTTAGATGGCGCTGTTGCAGTGTTTGATTCGGTTGCGGGCGTTGAGCCACAATCGGAAACAGTTTGGCGACAGGCTGATAAATATGATGTGCCACGCATTTGTTTTGTGAATAAAATGGACCGCACTGGCGCTGATTATTTTCGAACCATTTCAATGATTAAAGATAGATTGGGCGCAACCGCTTTGGTAACGCAATTGCCGATTGGCGCGGAAGCTGATTTTGTCGGTTTGGTTGATTTGATTAAAATGAAAGCCTTTCGTTGGAAAAATGAGAATTTAGGTGCTGAATTTGTAGAAGAAGATATCCCTGCTGATTTGCAAGCACAGGCTGATGAATATCGCGAAACATTGCTTGATACAGTGGTTGACCAAGATGATGCGATAATGGAAGCCTATCTTGATGGCACTGTACCATCTGAGGAACAGCTTAATTTATGTATCCGTAAAGGCACAATTTCAGGGGCATTCGTGCCAATTTTATGTGGTTCGGCTTTCAAAAATAAAGGTGTGCAACCCTTGCTAGATGCGGTTGTAGCTTATCTGCCCTCACCGCTTGATGTGCCAGCGATGCAAGGCGTATCGCCAGATACAGATGAGCCAGATACACGCGAATCAAGCGATGACGCGCCATTAAGTTTGCTGGCATTCAAAATTATGAACGACCCCTTTGTTGGTTCTCTAACATTTGCACGAATTTATTCTGGTAAATTAGAAACAGGGCAAACGCTGATCAATTCAGTAAAAGATAAAAAAGAACGCATTGGACGTATGCTATTAATGCATGCCAATTCACGCGAAGATATTAAAGAAGCCTATGCAGGCGATATTGTTGCTTTATGCGGGCTAAAAGATACCACAACGGGTGATACTTTATGCGACCCTGCAAAGCCAATTATTTTAGAGCGTATGGAATTCCCAGAGCCCGTGATTGAGATTGCGGTTGAGCCTAAAACAAAAGTCGACCAAGAAAAAATGTCGATGGCATTGGCGCGGTTGGCAGCTGAAGACCCCAGTTTCAGAGTCGCCAGCGATTTTGAAAGCGGGCAGACAATTATCAAAGGCATGGGTGAATTGCATTTAGAGATTATCATTGATAGGATGAAACGTGAATTTAAGGTAGATGCCAATATTGGCGCACCACAAGTTGCCTATCGCGAAACAATTACCAAAGAAGCTGAAGTTGATTACACCCATAAGAAACAAAGTGGTGGTGCTGGTCAGTTCGCACGGATAAAATTGATTTTCCGCCCTGCCGAAGAAGGCTTTGAATTTAGCAGCAAGGTTGTTGGTGGTTCAGTGCCACGTGAATATATTCCGGGCGTTGAAAAAGGCTTACAACATTCTATGGGGTCAGGCTGTGTTGCTGGTTTCCCAGTGATTAATGTTGCGGTGGAATTGATTGATGGCGCGTATCACGATGTTGATTCATCGGTGATGGCATTTGAAATTGCCGCCCGTGCCGCCTTTAATGAGGGGATGCGTAAAGCCAACCCCAAATTATTAGAGCCAGTTATGAAGGTTGAAGTGGTGACACCCGAAGAATATATGGGTGACATTATTGGCGACCTAAATAGTCGGCGTGGTCAGGTTTCCAGCATGGAACAGCGCGGTATTGCCCGTGTTGTTAGTGCGATGGTACCGCTTGCGACCATGTTCGGCTATGTTAATAATTTGCGATCTTTCTCACAAGGAAGAGCGCAATATTCAATGGTTTTTGACCATTATGAACCTGTGCCACAAGCCGTTGCCGACGAAGTTCGTGCAAAACTTGCGGGGTAGTCATTTAAATGTTTAACTTTTCCTTAATGAGTAGGGGTAACTACAATGTCTAAAGAGAAATTCGAACGTAATAAACCGCATTGTAACATTGGTACGGTTGGTCACGTTGACCATGGTAAAACAACGCTTACAGCGGCGATTACAAAAGTATTGGCTGAAGCTGGCGGGGCAACTTTCATGGATTACGCTAATATTGATAAAGCGCCAGAAGAAAAAGCACGTGGTATCACGATTAATACATCGCATGTGGAATATCAAACTGAAGCACGCCATTACGCGCATGTGGATTGTCCGGGGCACGCCGATTATGTGAAAAACATGATTACAGGTGCGGCACAAATGGATGGTGCGATTTTAGTGGTAAATGCCGCTGACGGGCCTATGCCACAAACGCGTGAGCATATTGTATTGGCGCGTCAAGTGGGTGTGCCTGCGATTGTGGTGTTTTTGAACAAGGTTGACCAAGTTGACGACCCAGAATTGTTGGAATTGGTTGAATTAGAAGTGCGTGAATTGCTTTCTAGCTATGAATTCCCCGGTGATGATATTCCCGTGATTTCAGGTTCTGCTTTGGCAGCACTTGAAGGCCGTGATGACGCTATTGGCAGAGATAAAATTATTGAGCTTATGAAAGCTGTTGATGATTATATTCCTCAGCCTAAACGCGAAAAAGATAAACCATTCTTGATGCCAATTGAAGATGTGTTCACCATTTCTGGTCGTGGCACAGTTGTTACTGGCAGAATTGAGCGCGGTATCTTAAAAGTGGGTGAAGAGATTGAAATTGTTGGCATTAAAGATACCACCAAAACCACTTGCACTGGTGTTGAAATGTTCCGTAAATTATTGGATCAAGGTGAAGCAGGTGATAATGTTGGTGCGTTACTGCGCGGTATTGACCGTGAATCGGTTGAGCGCGGACAAGTTTTGGCAAAACCAGGTAGCATCACGCCACATACCAAATTTGAGTGCGAAGCCTATATTCTTAGCAAAGATGAAGGTGGGCGTCATACCCCATTCTTTAGCAATTACCGCCCACAATTTTACTTCCGCACAACGGATGTAACGGGTTCGGTTGAATTGCCTTCTGGCACTGAAATGGTGATGCCGGGCGATAATGTCAAAATGGTTGCTGAACTAATTGCACCAATTGCGATGGATGAAGGCTTGCGCTTTGCGATTCGCGAAGGTGGCCGCACCGTTGGTGCTGGCGTTGTTACCAAGATTGTGAGTTAAGCAGATGGATAATAATATCCGCATACGTTTGAAGGCTTTTGACCACCGCGTGTTGGATCAATCAACCGCTGAAATTGTGAATACAGCAAAAAGGACGGGGGCGCAAATTCGTGGTCCCATCCCTTTGCCAACTCGGATTGAGAAATTCACTGTCTTGCGTTCACCGCATATCGATAAGAAAAGCCGTGAACAATTTGAGGTGCGAACACATAAACGTTTGCTGGATATTATTGACCCTAACCCACAAACCGTTGATGCGCTCATGAAGCTTGATTTGGCTTCTGGCGTTGAAGTAGATATTAAGATTTAGGATTATAAGATGCGAACTGGGCTTATTGCAAAAAAAATTGGCATGACTCACTGCTATAATGAAGCGGGTGAGCATGTGCCAGTTACCGTGCTGAAATTGGACTCACTACAAGTGGTTGATACGCGCCAAAGCGATAAGCATGGCTATGATGCTGTGGTGCTTGGCGCAGGCGGGCGTAAAGCGAAGCATGTCAAAAAACCACAAGCAGGTTATTATAAAAAGAATAATGTTTTACCGAAGCAAAAATTGGTAGAATTCCGCGTTAGCAACGATAATATGCTTGATATTGGTGATGAGGTACTGGCTAATCATTTTATCAATGGACAATATATAGATGTGACGTCATACTCAATCGGTAAAGGTTTTGCTGGTGCGATGAAGCGGCATAATTTTCATGGTTTGCGTGCCACACATGGTGTTTCGATTTCGCATCGCTCGCATGGTTCAACAGGGCAATGTCAATATCCCGGTAAAGTATTTAAGGGCAAGAAAATGGCAGGTCATATGGGCAATCGCCGTGTGAGTGTGCAAAATTTGCAAGTGTTCCGCGCTGATAGTGACAATGGTTTGATTCTTGTGCGTGGTGGTGTGCCGGGTGCAAAAAATAGTTGGGTCTTGGTAAATGATGCCATCAAAAAAGCGTTGCCAGCCGATGTGACATTCCCAGCATCAGTGCGAAAAGCCAGTGATGCAGCGATTGCTGAAGCGCCAAAAGTAGAAAATCCAGCAGTAGAAAACCCGTCAACAGATAATAATGCGTCAGAAGCTGCAACCGCAAAAACTGATAACGCAAATGATAGTAAAGAGTAAACAGCCATGAAGATGAAAATGCTCACATTGGATAATACAGCCGCAGGTGATATTACACTTAATGATGCTGTGTTTAAGATTGATGTGCGTCCTGATATTATGGCGCGGGTCGTCGATTGGCAGTTAGCTAAAAGACGTAGTGGCACTCATAAAGTCAAAGAACGTGGCGAAGTTAATGGTTCTACCCGTAAAATTGTTCGTCAAAAGGGTTCAGGCGGTGCGCGCCACAGCACGCGCAAAGTTTCGCTATTTCGTGGTGGCGGTGTTACTTTTGGTCCTTTGCCGCGTGATCATGGCTATGATTTGCCGAAAAAAGTGCGGGCATTGGCGCTCAGAAGCGCGCTTTCAATGAAGCTTGCTGATGGTGCTTTAATGATTATTGCTGATGAAACATTAGCAACACCTAAAACGGCTGATTTGAAGAAAAAACTGCAAGATTTAAAGATTAATGATGCGTTAATTGTTAGCGGTAAAGAAATAAATGATAATTTTTCTAAAGCGTTAAATAATATCCCTAAAATTGATGGCTTATGCTATCAAGGTGCAAATGTTTATGATATTTTACGTCGCAAGAAATTGGTTCTTACCAAAGAAGCGGTTGAATTGTTGGAAGCGAGATTAGCATGAGTTGGAAATATTACCGTAAAGTTGTGCGTGCCATTAGCAGTGAACGCGCCCATGCATTAGTGCATTCGCCACTTGTTACTGAAAAATCAACATTTGGTGCAGAACGCAATGAATATAGTTTCAAGGTGGCAATGGATGCTAATAAAGCCGAAATTAAACAGGCGATTGAAAAAGTTTTTGAAGTAAAAGTTGAGTCAGTCAATACGGGTATCACCAAAGGTAAAACCAAGCGTTTTCGTGGTGTTATGGGTAAAAGAAAAAGTTTCAAAAAGGCGATTGTGCGTCTGGCTGAAGGTGATTCTATTGATTTTGGCACGAATCTGTAGGTGAGATGAATAATGGCATTGAAGCTTTATAAACCAACAACACCCGGTCAGCGCGGTTTAGTTCAAACCGAACGTTCTGAACTTCATAAGGGTGGTCCCGTAAAATCGCTTAGCTTCGGCTTAAGTGGTTCTGGTGGGCGTAATAATTTAGGACGCATTACCTCGCGCAGGCGTGGCGGTGGGCATAAGCGCAAATATCGGATAATTGATTTCAAACGTCAAAAATTTGATATGGAAGCAACAGTGGAAAGGTTGGAATATGACCCTAACCGTTCGGCTTTCATTGCGCTGATAAAATATGAAGATGGTGAATTGGCCTATATTATTGCTCCGCAAAAATTAAAAGCAGGCGATAAGGTGCTTTCAAGCAAAAATAATATTGACGTGCAGCCCGGCAATACCATGCCCCTTAATTATGTGCCGATTGGTTCTATCATCCATAATATAGAGATGAAACCCGGCAAAGGTGCGCAAATGATACGGTCAGCAGGCACTTATGCCCAGCTAGTTGGGCGCGATCAGGGCTATGCTCAACTGAAATTGATGAGTGGTGAATTACGCGTGGTGCGTGGCGAATGTATGGCTTCAATTGGTGCGGTATCGAATCAGGATAATAAAAATATCAAACTTGGTAAGGCGGGACGTAATCGCTGGTTAGGCAAACGGCCTTCTGTGCGCGGTGTTGCGATGAACCCGATTGACCATCCGCATGGCGGTGGCGAGGGGCGCACATCAGGTGGGCGTCATCCAGTAACACCATGGGGTGTCCCAACTAAGGGTAAGAAAACACGTTCTAACAAAGCGACTGATAAATATATCATTCGCCGTCGGCAGAATAAGAAACGCTAGGAGTATTTAATGGCGCGTTCAGTATGGAAAGGTCCGTTTATTGATGGGTATCTTCTCAAGAAAACCGAGAAGGTACGTGAATCAGGGCGTAAAGATGTGATTAAAACTTGGTCACGCCGTTCTACCATTTTGCCACAATTTGTTGGCTTCACCTATGCGGTGCATAATGGTAAGAAATTTATACCTGTTTTTATAACAGAAGATATGATTGGGCATAAATTTGGTGAATTTTCACCCACCCGCACCTATTATGGACATGGGGTTGATAAGAAGAAGGTCAAGAAATAATCATGGTTAAATTGGCAGAAAATGAAGCGGTTGCAACCGGTAAATTTTTACGGGTATCAACACAAAAATTAAATTTGGTTGCAGGTTTGATTCGTGGCAAAAATGTTGCCCGCGCCTTAAATGATTTGCAATTTAGTAAACGACGCATCGCGATTGATGTTAGAAAAATTTTGCAAGCTGGCATTGCCAATGCTGAAAATAATCATCAGCTTGATATTGATAGGCTAGTGGTGAAAGAAGCATGGGTTGGCAAACAAATTATCATGAAACGTTTTCGTGCACGGGCGCGTGGACGCGGTGCAAGAATTGTAAAACCTTTCTCGCGCATCACGATTCTTTTACGTGAAGAAAAAGGGCAGGAGTAGGCAAATATGGGACAAAAAGTTAACCCAATTGGTTTAAGATTAGGCATTAATCGCACATGGGATTCACGTTGGTTTGCCGATAAAGCATCTTATGGTGAATTGTTGCATCACGATTTACGGTTACGCAACTATATCATGGAAAATCTTACTGGTGCTGGTGTATCACGGGTGTTAATTGAACGCCCCGCCAAAAAGCCACGCGTTACAATTTATACGGCGCGGCCAGGTGTGATTATCGGTAAAAAAGGCGGTGATATTGAAAAATTGCGACAAAAACTCACCAAATTGATTGGTGAGGAAGTATCGCTGAATGTGCATGAGATTAAAAAACCAGATTTAGATGCGGTATTTGTGGCGCAGAATATTGCCCAACAATTAGAACGCCGTGTTGCCTTTCGTCGTGTGATGAAACGGGCGGTGCAAAATACGTTACGCATGGGCGCGCTTGGCATTCGCATTAATTGCGGTGGCCGTTTAGGCGGTGCTGAAATTGCGCGGGTGGAATGGTATCGCGAAGGGCAAGTGCCACTGCATACTTTACGTGCCGATATTGATTATGGCACGGCAGCAGCGCATACCACTTATGGCATTTGCGGTGTGAAAGTGTGGATTTTCAAAGGCGAGATTATGGCGCATGACCCGATGGGGCACGATAAAATGATTAATGATAATTTTACGATAAGACAATAATTTAGGAATCAAAAATGTTAAGTCCGAAAAGAACAAAATACCGCAAAGCGCATAAAGGAAGAATCAAAGGTGTTGCCACCGCTGGTGCTTCGCTTGCCTTTGGGCAATTCGGTTTGAAAGCGCAACAGCCTGAACGTATTACTGCCCGCCAGATTGAAGCAGCACGGCGTGCGATTGTGCGCCATGTGAAACGGCAAGGTAATATCTGGATTAGAATTTTTCCTGATGTGCCTGTCTCTGGCAAACCTGCCGAAGTGCGAATGGGTAAAGGCAAAGGCTCACCTGAATTTTGGGTGGTACGGGTAAAGCCCGGCAGAATTATGTTCGAAATGGATGGTGTATCAGAAGTGTTGGCACGCCGTGCAATGGAATTAGCGGCAGCAAAACTGCCAATTAAAACAAAATTCGTTAGCCGAATTGATATGGGTTAAGTGTGGATTATTGTCATGAAAATAAGTGAAATTAGACAGAAGACTGGCACAGAATTACAAGATGAGCTTGTGACTCTTAGGCGCGAACAGATGAATTTGCGGTTTCGCCAAGTGGCGGGGCAGCTAACAAATACTGGTAGGATGCGGATTGTTAAGCGTGATATCGCTAAAATCAAAACTGCCATGACTGAACATAGATTGAAAGGCAAATAGAGGAAACACTATGCCAAAACGTATATTACAAGGAATTGTGGTTTCAGATAAGGGTGTAAAAACCGTTATTGTGCGGGTTGAACGCCGCTTACGCCATCCGCTTTACAAAAAATTTATCAAGAAGTCTAAAAAATTTATGGCACATGACGAGAATAGTCAAGCCAAAATGGGTGATGTGGTGAATATTCAAGAATGTCGCCCTATTTCCAAACGCAAATGCTGGGAATTATTAGATATAGCACGCGCTTCTGGCGGTGCTGTGGCTACTAATCTTGAGGGCAATATTGACAGCAATGTTGAGGAGCAAGCAAAATGATACAGATGCAGACAAGAATGAATGTTGCCGATAATTCTGGTGCGCGCACTGTGCAATGTATCAAGGTGCTCGGTGGTTCTAAACGAAGAACTGCTGGCGTTGGCGATGTTGTTGTGGTATCGGTGAAGCAAGCGATTCCACGTGGGCGTGTAAAAAAAGGTGATGTGCATCGCGCTGTGATTGTACGCACCGCGCATTCTGTACGCCGTCCTGATGGTTCGGCAATTCGCTTTGATGACAATGCCGCAGTGCTCATCAACAAACAAGGTGACCCCATTGGCACACGGATTTTTGGTCCAGTTGTGCGTGAATTGCGACAAAAACGCTATATGAAAATTGTATCATTAGCACCGGAAGTTTTGTAGGAAAAGAAAATGGCTGCAAAAATTAAAAAAGGCGATAAAGTGATTGTGCTTGCTGGCAAAGATAAAGGTAAAACTGGCGAAATTACCGAAATGCTAACCAAGCAACAAAAAGTTTTGGTGCGCGGATTGAATATGGTGAAACGCCATACAAAACCATCACGCACAAATGAAGGCGGTATTCTTGCCAAAGAAATGCCACTTCATATTTCTAACGTGGCGTTGGTTGACCCGAAAACAGGTGGCGCAACCCGTGTTGGATTTACAACTAATGATAAGGGCAAGAAAGTGCGCGTTACCAAACGTAGCGGCGCATTGATTGTTTGATGAAGGAATAAGGGTTTACTAATGGCTGAAAAATATATTCCACGTTTGCAAACATTATATGAGGATAAAATCCGTCAGCAATTAATCGAGCAATTCGACTATAAAAATGCACTGCAAGCCGCACGTTTGGATAAGATTGTGATTAATATGGGCGTAGGTGAAGCAGTGGCAGACCGCAAGCATATCGAAGGTGCATTGGCTGATTTAACGCTGATTAGCGGACAAAAACCAATCACCACCCGTGCCAAACAATCAATTGCTACTTTTAAGTTACGCGAAAATATGGTGATTGGCACCAAGGTAACATTGCGTCGCAAAAGAATGTATGAATTTTTGGATAGGTTGGTGAATACTGCGCTACCACGTGTCCGCGATTTTCGCGGTTTAAGCACAAAAAGTTTTGATGGGCGTGGCAATTATGCGTTTGGTTTGAAAGAACAGCTGGTATTTACTGAAATCAATTATGATAAAATAGATAAGGTGCGCGGTATGGATATTGTGATTTGCACCACAGCTGATAATAATGATGAAGCAATGGCATTACTGCGTGGCTTTAATCTGCCGATTGTGAATTAAAAGGAGCAATTTTAGTATGGCAAAAATAAGTGCTATTTTAAGGAATAAAGAAGTTGCGAAACGCGTTGCATCTGCAAAAGATAAACGCGCGCGCTTAAAAGAGATTATTCGAGATAAAACAAAGCCAGCAAATGAACGTTTTGAGGCACAGTTACGATTAGCTGAATTGCCCCGCAAGACATCAAAAGTGCGGTTACGGAATCGGTGCGAGGTCACGGGCAGACCACGCGGTTATTACCGCAAATTTAGAATGTCGCGCATCGCGTTGCGCGAATTGGCTTCGGCTGGTTTAGTGCCCGGCGTTACAAAATCTAGTTGGTAAGGAATTAAAAATGGCGATGACAGATCCTTTGGGTGATATGTTCACCCGCATCAGAAATGGGCTAATGGCGGAAAAAGATAATGTGCGTGTGCCCTATTCTAAATTACGCACCAATGTGTTGAATATTCTACAGCAAGAAGGCTATATTCGTGGCTATAATCAGCTTGATATTCGCACAGGGGTAAAAGAAATTATTGTTGAGCTGAAATATTATGAAGGTCAGCCAGTGATTAGAGAGATTTGGCGGGTATCAAAACCCGGCAGACGCGTCTATTCTGGCATTAAAGGTTTAGGCCGCGTCTATAATGGTTTGGGTGTGTCGATTCTTTCAACCTCCAAAGGAATAATGGCCGAC
The DNA here is from genome assembly GCA_022599575.1 of Alphaproteobacteria bacterium. Classification (GTDB taxonomy): domain Bacteria; phylum Pseudomonadota; class Alphaproteobacteria; order JABAAW01; family JAHZMA01; genus JAHZMA01. The sequence continues at coordinate 19,563 of JAHZMA010000007.1, forward strand.
CATGAAGCGCGTCAACAAAATTTAGGCGGCGAAGTTTTATGTCAAATATTTTAGGACAAGGATAAAAATAATATTATGTCACGTATTGGAAAAACTCCGGTTACCATTCCGCAGAATGTTGAAATTACGCTCAGCGCTGCTATGATTGTCGTCAAAGGCAAGCTAGGCACACGGCAGATTGCGACCAATCCATTGGTAGATGTCAATAAAACTGATGAGGGTATTCAAGTAACACCTAAATCGATGGCAAAGAAAAACCGCATGATGTGGGGCACGATGCAACGCAATATCAGCAATGCTGTTATTGGTGTTACCGAAGGTTTCACCAAAAAACTTGAGATTGAGGGTGTTGGTTATCGCGCACAAATGAAAGGCACTGATGTTCAGTTGGCA
>JAHZMA010000074.1 GCA_022599575.1 Alphaproteobacteria bacterium
CTGGTAACGCTGGCATTTTATAAATCTGAGGCAGATAATATCGGCAAACAGCTGAAAAAATCTTATGGCTGTGCCATGCCTGATGTGAATATGTCATGCTATAGTAGCGATAAAAAACACCGCTTTTTGCGCGTGGCGAAAGACCAGTTATTTTGCACCTGCGCCTATGATGGTGAATATCCGCTTGCAACCCTCGCTGGGTTTGCAGATTTGGCACAAGCCGAACAATGCTATCTCACCGATTTATCAAACGGCTTCCGTATGATACATATTAAAGGTGATGATGTGCTAGAATCTTTGCGCTATCTGTGCATGATTGATGTTGCAGGCATGGAAATCAACAGTGCCACCCGCACCATCATCGAGCATACAGGTTGCTATATCATCAAAAACGACACACAAGATTTCACGCTGCTACTGCCCTCTTCCTTTTGCCATCTTTGATATATGCAGGGGTTATTAATTAACCTTAACACGCCCTATCGTCATTCCAATTAAATCTCTGTAACGTGAGAACGTAAGGCTGTTACTGCCCTCTTCCTTTTGTAAGGCTCGCAATAAATAGAACAATAACGCTACAATAAAGAACAAATTAAAAGTTATCCACAGCGTGATTATATTTTTGCATATTGTTCTTGCTATGTATATAAACTTATGATAGATATAGGGTAAGACCATTGCGACCCCCTCTTATCTGAGCCGAATGGCACCCAAAAAACCTTAACATCTTTGATTTCCGCATCATAACATTTGCGGATAGCATCAACCCATGCCCAACTTGCAGACCACACTGGCGGATATTGCTACGGGCATCTTATATAGGAGCAACCTACCATGAGTGTAATCGACCTCTTGACCCAAAAACTAACTGGCAACAACAAGCAAAAAGTGCAAGAAATTTTAACTAAAATTGCCAAACGGCAACATGTCTCACCCAATATCGCGAAAGAGGCTTATCAGCAAATTAACAAAAGCGCACCCAACATCACCAATACAGAGGCGTGCAATATGCTGATAAGCTTATTCGTCAAAGGCGAAAATCTATCTACCAAAGAAGAGGAAATCCTGAAATTTCTTAACCAATCGCCTAGAACCATCACGCAAATATCGCAACCAATGCAGTTTGCACCCATTTTCAACATTGCCCAAAAAACCAAAAATCAGCCTCATTGTTTCCGCACATTAAGTAAGGTCAATCACTTTTTCAATCATTTAAGCAACCAGCGCGAATTCAAAGAGTTGCTGACGGCTGTCGGCTCTGTCTCTCTTACCCCTGAAGAAATCGCTGAATTGATGATGGCGCAATATCAATCATCTTATCAGATTGGGCAAAATTCGCATTACCGTAACGAGCTTATCAAAAAAATAGATAGGGCGGGCAAGCTTTCTTCATTGCCTAAAAAAGCCTTTGAGAATCTGATGAATTACCGCGTTAGCAAGCTGAATCTGGGAACGCAACAATCATCTAATATTGATGCAATTCTTACCAAAATAGAGAAAAAGGAGTCACTCAATGATATAGAAAAATGCAACCTCGCTATTGCTTTTATCGGCAGGCAAGATGCTTTAAACAAGCTATTGCCAAAAAGCAAAGGCATTGTTGATAGCTGTATCAGGGCTATTCCAAAGGAAATTCACCCTTTTCTTGAAAAGATTCAAGATGTTAAATTTTCGCAAAGCATCCAAAATAATCTTCATAATTTTCTCGCGATTATGAAAAAAGTTGAACCAGATGGACGCAATTACCGCCCCACTGCTGTTGAACTCCATAAGCTTGATGCGTTTTATGATGCGTTGAGAAACCTTGGCAAGGTTGATGCTCTGCCACCGCGTATAAAGCTTTACATGCAAGCCTATCAGACTTTACCACATTTAAGCCTGAGCAGAACGCAGATAGAAGCATTTCAGGCATTAGAAAAAAACGTCAATGCGAATAATGCCAAAACACTTTATGCCACATTAACCCATAAGGAAGATTATCGGCATTTTCCTGAAAAATACCGCAAATTGCTGGAAGCACAGCATAAAGATGCCCTCGCAGAGAATATGGAAAAATATTTCAGCAAACTTAGGGCGAAAGAAGCTTTTAGAAAGTTCCCCATCGAAACGGTTCGAAAATGGGGGGATTTGCTGATTAAAATCGAAAAAGGTTACAAGCCAAACCAAAAAGAGCTTGCTATTTTGGATAAATTGCATGATGCCTTAAAAGCAGAAGGTAAGTTAGATGCCATGCCCAATAAAAGCCAAGCCTTGTTAGAAAGCTATCAGCTTGAACAGGAAATTAGCGCAAAAACCAACAAGCTAGATATTAATAAATTGGTTGATAAGCTGAAAGCTAACAAATCTATCACCCCGTTTCAAGCCTATTATTTGCAACGCAATACCAAAAAAACTGATGCGAAATTACAACAACTTTTAGATGAAAAGACGCCAGAAAATGACGTTAAGAAAATACATGCTCAAATCATCGCGCTTGCCCAACAATCCAAAGAATTGCTAGACTCTAAAACATTGAAAGTGATTGAACAGGTGATTGAGCATATCAGAATCGAAGAACGCCAACTTTCTAACGCATCTTTGGAACTGCCCGAAATGGGCTTGCATATTAAGGCAACCTCGCAATTTATTGAAATGCGGTTTAATGATAAAACTTTCAAGCAAATGGAAGCCTTTCTTAACAACCCCCACAATAGCCCAACGGATGATGTTTTTACCAATTTCAATCACTCCTTTTGGAATAAAAGTTTTGAAAATCATGAAGGGCAGGATTATACGGGCACTAATCGCGGTGAGATATATTATGTTCCCGATACATTCATCAACGCCAAAACCGCCACTGTGTATGCAGACCCGAAAAAAGATAATAGAGGTCAATATGGCATCACAATTTTGGAATTTAATCACACCAAAGGTGTCTTATTAACCACTTTTTACCATATTAATCAGCCTGCCTCTTATATCAAAGCAGATGCCATCTTACGGCCTGGGCAAAAGATAGGCGACTATCAATTTGCAAATAAAAATCGCCGTAATGAACATGTCCATATTGAACGGAGATTTGCTGATGCAACTGCCATCACAAAATATATTGATGGTAAAAAGGAACTTATTTGGGACGATTTTAGACCAGACCATAATAAAGGTTGGAAAAGCAAGGAAAATGCGAGTGATGATGTTGCTAAGCTTGTTTTTCCGATTCTTGCCAAAGATGGCACAAATGGTGGTTACCATGCGGTATCATTATTTATGAGCGGTAGTGCGCTTAATAAGCAACTATTGGAGGTGATGGAAAACAAATGGCAGAAACGAACCAACCATTTGGTCGACATCAAAAGATTTGCATTTAAAGCCCAAACATGGATTGATTATCAAGAAAAAAGAAAGGCAGCCGTCCAACTTATCATAAAATATCTTCAAGAACGCCAGATACGTGATAAGTTGACATTGGATATCATCACCGAAATGCTAATTAAAATGCAAATATTACATGCCGAAGCGGATATGCGCAATGCTGAAATTGATAGATTAATCCATAAGGCAAAAAAGACCTCTTTAGACTTAAAAGATATTATATCCAAAGAGTTTAAGATTATATCTTGACAATTCCTTTTGATACAACTTAAAATAGGGGTATGAGATATTTTTTCCATATCCCTATATTTTTATTATTGGTTATATATTCAGCCCCAATTTATGCCCAATATGATTGTGGGGAAAGACGGTTTGAAAATTTTTTTTCAGGTCACTTAGTACTCTTGCGCAGTGAATATTATCATTACGCCCTACATTATGATGATGGTGATTATTTTCCTGAACAACGTCAACAAGAAGTGATTAATAAGTATGTTGAAAAATTAAATAATATCAAAAAAGAATATTTTTACGGATGCTATGCAGGTGATGAAAAAATTAATGTGATGGCTTATATGGCAAACCTGCCAATGGCAAAATTATTCTTAAATCATGGTGCCGATTTATTTGAAAATTACGGAGGCATTCCGCCCTTATTGGGCGTAACTGCCCAAAAAGAGAGAGACAAAAACCCAAATAAATTCTCTTCACATAACCAACTGATGCGTCAAATTGACCGTAGCCTTTATAGCGATAATGAATTACCCGATTTACCGAGCAATTATGCGATTACCCTTAGCAAATTATATCTAGCATTAGGGGCGAATATTGATGCAACGGGTTATTTCGATGATCCTACAATAGACATGCCAGATGATACAATTGGCAATATTAAATTTGGAAGTTATATAAAAACCAGCTATAATGCTTTGCAAATATCTTTATTTGAATATATAGTAGCACACGATAAATATATTATTAAGCCTGATGAACAACACCGTGCCGATGATATTCTACTAAAGTTAAAAGATGAAGAATACCCTGACTGGCATCGTATTTACTACCGCTCACCTGTAACCTATTGGCTGGAATCATTCATTGCGGCAGGCTACCCCGCTTCGATGCTAGATACCCATCAAATCCTTTACCCGCATTTTATGAAAAATGCCACGCCGCAAACCATCAAAGATATGCTTGCCAACCCCAAACAACACAGCCTTAAAGCCAACATCAACTGCCCGTTTGAGCAAAAATGCCCGCTAACGCCCTCAATCAATATGCGTGATGCGATGGGGCGCACCCCATTACATATCGCAGGCTTGGCAAAGAACAAAGCGATCTATGATTTCCTCATATCACAAGGCGCGGATATCACCATCAAAGATTTCCGCGATAATCTACCAATTTTGAAATAAGCATAAATGTTTCTTGAGAATATCGTTTGACAATAATGACCTTATATGAAATAGTGACTATGTGAAATTCTTCAGGAAATAAATGGGAGAGAGACATGGTTCAAACAATTGAAAATGAATGGATTCCAGTTTCAGGGGGGCGAAAATTAGCCGCCAAAATTTGGCTCCCTGATGGGCACAAAGCTAGCCCTGCCATTTTAGAATATTTGCCCTACCGCAAACGCGATGGCACCGCGCCACGTGATGAGACCACTCATAAGGTTTTTGCAAGCGATGGCTATGCCTGTGTGCGTGTGGATATTGCAGGCACAGGTGATAGTGAGGGTTTATTTGATGATGAATATTCCGAGCAAGAATTAAGTGATGGCGAGGCAGTTCTTTCATGGATAGAAGCGCAAGATTGGTGCGATGGCAATATTGGCATGATTGGCATTAGCTGGGGTGGCTTTAACGGGCTACAGCTTGCTTATCGGCAACCGCCCTCATTAAAAGCGGTTGTTTCTGTTGCCTCTACAGCCGACCGTTTCAACGATGATGCTCATTATATGGGGGGCTGTTTGTTGACCGATAATTTTAGCTGGTCAGCGCAAATGTTTGCCTATCTTACCAAACCTGCCGACCCGCTTTTACGCAAAGATTCTGATATAGATTGGCAAGAAGAGTTTATCAAAAGATTAGAAAATGTGCCCTTTCTTGCCGCAATCTGGCAAAGCCATCCCACACGTGATGATTATTGGAAACACGCATCTGTTTGTGAGGATTGGTCAAAAATCAAAGCCCCTGTGCTTACAATCACTGGCTGGTCAGATGCTTATATCAATACGCCAAGCTATTTGGCAAAAAATCTGCAAGTGCCTGTTAAGGCAATGGTGGGTCCGTGGGAACATCGCTATGGACATATCTCAAAAATTGAGCCCGCTGATTTTCATTCACAAGTGCTGGGCTGGTTTGATAGGTGGCTGAAAAATGAGCAAAATAATGCTGAACATTTGCCTGATTACCGTGTGTTTATGCAAGAGCATGATAATCCTACCGAGAAATATCGCCCGCGCAAGGGGCGTTGGGTGGCTGAACAAAATTGGCCATCACCGCATATCAGCGAACAAAAATATTATCTACAACCTAATCACACACTTGCCTCAAATCCTGAAACGGGTGAAGCTTTGATTTCCAGCCCCTTAAATGTGGGAGAGGCCGCTGGCTATTTCTGTCCGGGCATGCGCTTTGACCATGAATTGCCAAGCGACCAAGCGAGCGATGATGCAGGTTCCACCTGTTTTGATATTGCATTATCAGATTCTTTAGAAATTTTGGGACGGCCTAAATTGCATGTCCAATTTTCTGTCGATAAGCCTGTGGCTCAGCTTGTGGCACGTTTATGCGATGTCTCCCCACAAGGCATATCACAGCGCATCACTTTTCGTTCCTTAAATCTGAACCATCATCTGGGGCATGAAAAGCCCGAATTGCTTGTTCCGGGCAAAATTTATCAGGCGCAAATAGAACTGAATGAATGCGCCTATCATCTGCGTGAAGGGCATCAATTAAGACTTGCGCTGTCGTCATCTTATTGGCCAGTAATTTGGCCATCACCTGAATTAGCCACCATCACATTGCATCTTGAACAATGTCATTTAACGATACCTACCCGCAATGTGAGTGATGAGATTGACCCTTGCGCGCCTAAAGCACCGATTGATTATCCAGTTTTGCAAGAAGAAATTTTGCGCAAATCTAGCGGCACCTCATCTTATAAAACTTTAGAAGATGGCACGCTGGTGCGCGACACATTTGATGATTTTGGCAAGGCAAAAAACCCGTATCACGGCATGATAATGGGTGGTCAGGTGCATACCCATCATTCAATTCATCCGCAAAAGCCTGAAACTGCACATTTTCATATTAAGTGGAATTACACATTTGAGCGTGATGATTGGCAAATTTCAATAGATACTGAAAGTAGTATGGATTGTGATAAAGACAATTTTTATTTACAACAAAAATTACATGCCACCCTAAATGGTGATATATTACTCACCAAACAATGGCGCGAAACTATCAAGCGCGGTTTGTTATGATAGATTGTTTAGATAAAATGTTTGATAAATTTGGCGAAAACAGCTAGGTTATATATGAGGAATTACAAATTAAAAGGAGCTTGATATGAAAAATACAAAATTAATAGGCGTACCACGTCGGAAGTTTTTAAAAGGCGCAACAGCATTGGGTGCGGTGGCAATGTTGCCCGCTGGTTTAATCAATCGTGCCTATGCCGCCGATAGTGATACCTTGCGTGTGCATTCTTATGGTGATATTAGCACGATGGACCCTGCCTATTCGTTAGGTGTGTTTGATGAGCTGATACATGGCAATGTTCATACAAAATTAATTCAATATAAGCCCGGCAAAAAATGGGGTTGGCAATTAGATGCGGCCGCCATGATTGAGCAGACCGACCCAACCCATATCAAATTTGCCTTGCGTGATGATATTGGTTTTACCAATGGTTTTGGCGCGATGACCGCCGAAGATGTGAAATTTAGTTTTGAACGTATCATTGCTGATGCAACCAAAAGCCCAAACAAGCCTGATATGGGGCCTTTAAGCCATGTGGAAGTAACTGGTGAGCGTGAGGGCGTGATTGTGCTGAATGACCCATTCGCACCACTTTGGACGATTGCTTTGCCTTATATTACTGGCAGTATCGTTTCAAAAAAGGCAGTTACATCAGCAGGCGGGCGTTTTAACCTAGACCCTGTGGCTGAATCAGGGCCTTATTTGCGGACAGGATGGAATCCAAAAGAGAAAATCACCCTCACCCGCAATCCGAATTGGAAAGGGCCGCGGGGCGAATGGGGCACGATTGAAATCATACCCATTGATGATGAAAGCACTGCAGAGATTGCTTTTGAAGCAGGTGATTTAGACTTTACGCGTGTGGCGTTAAGCTCGGTAGAACGTTACCGTAATTCTGTGCCTAATGGTGGTAAATTGGGCGAATATCCCTCACTTTATTATGTATGGGTTGGGATGAATTTGAACCATCAAAAATTACAAAATCAAAAATTACGTCAAGCCATTCAACATGCGATTGATGTGCCATCTATTTTGCAAGCGGCTTATTTTGGTGCAGCAGAAGCGTCAACAGGCATCATTGCGCCCGGCTTAATTGGCAATCGCAAGAAATCTCTTGTGCCGCCCAAAGCCAATTTGAAAAAAGCCAAAAAGCTCTTAAAAGAATCAGGTGAGAAAAATGTTAAACTGAAATTGGATGTGCTTAATAAAACTGCTTTTGTTACCATCGCGCAGGTGGTACAGGCTAATTTGGCACAGATTGGCATTGATTTAGAAGTCAATGTGTTAGAATCTGGTGTATTTTGGTCATCAGCTGAAAATGAGGATTTACAGCTGTTTGTGAACCGTTTCTCAATGACACCTGACCCTTATTATGCGACATCATGGTTTATTACCGAACAGGTGGGCATTTGGAATTGGGAACAATTTAGCAATCCAGAATTTGATAAGATTCATGCGGAAGCCTTCAAGGAAACAGATTTGAAAAAGCGGGCTAAAATGTATGAACGCGCACAAGATTTGATGGAAGAAAGTGGTGGCTATCGCTTCATCACGCATGAGGCAACACCGGTTATTTATTCAAAACGCGTGAAGCCTGCCTTGCGTCCTGATGGGCTTGCATTGCTACGCTATTTCGGCAAGGCATAAATAATTATGAGAAAATGCATCATCATCTATAGAGCTATAGAAATGGTGCATTTTCATAGAATAATTTGGGCTCATCTGATATGATATATTATGCCATTCGTCGTTTTGCGCTGGCAGGTTTTATTCTGTTTGTTGCTGTATCGCTCATGTTTGTGATGATACGTGCTGTACCAGGCAACCCTGTAGATATTATGTTAGGGCCACGCGCAACCCCTGAATTAAAAGCGATTATCATAGAACAATTAGGCCTCAACCAATCTTTGGGCAAGCAATTATTGATTTTTTATGGCAATTTGCTACAGGGCGATTTGGGCATTGATGTATTTTCAGGGCGATTGGTGACGGATATTGTTTTTCAACAATTACCCTACACGCTAGAGTTGATTTTCTCTGCTATCATCTGGTCGGTCATTTTAGGCACATTTTTGGGCGTTTATGCCGCCACACATCCCAATTCTTTAGCCGATAAAATTGCTGCCATTATTTCGGTCAGTTTGGTGGCTGCGCCCGCCTTTGTGGTGGCATTATTATCATTATTGGTGTTTGCGGTGTGGCTTAGATGGTTCCCTGCCATTGGGGTCGGTGATGGTTTCTGGGATAGGTTGCATCATTTGATATTGCCGTCTTTTGCGATTGGACTAGCATGGGTAGGCTATATCGCCCGTTTGGTACGTGCGTCGATGTTAGAAATTATGGATGAAAAACATGTGCGGACTGCGCGTGCCTTTGGCATTGATGAAAAGCGCATTATCACCGCCTATGTGCTACGTATCGCCATTTTACCTGTCGTGACTGTGGTTGGGGTAGGAATGGGATTTTTATTAAGCGCGGCTGTTTTTACCGAAATTGTATTTGCCCGCCCAGGACTTGGTAAGCTTGTGATTGATAGCATCACCACGCGCAATTACCCGATTGTGATGGGGTCATTATTTGTTTCTACTGGATTGTTTGTTACCTCAACTGCCATAGCTGATATTGTCAATGCGTGGCTTGACCCTAGAATACGTATTTCAAGATAATGCAACAATCCCGCTCAGAACTTCAAATTATCTTGCACGCTGTCACAAAAGATAGGCTTGGGCTGATTGGTTTGGTAATTGTGGTTACGTTTATTGTGGCGGCACTTCTGGCTAATTTTATTGTTCCTTACGACCCTATTGCCCTGAATATTCCGCACCGTATGCAGTCCCCTTCTTGGCAACATATTTTGGGCACTGACCAATTAGGACGCGACACATTTTCGCGCATGATTATGGGCGGACAAGTGGCATTGAAAGTAGCTTTGCCAGCGGTGTTTGGTGCCATGTTGATTGGGCTAACATTGGGAATGATTGCTGGCTATGGGCCAAAATGGCTTGATAATTTATTGATGTTGTTGTTTGATACTATCCGCTCATTCCCCACTGTTATGTTTGCTTTGGCGGTGGTGGCTTTGGTGGGGCCAAGTCTGAAAACTGTTCTATTTGTGGTGATGGCAACTTCCATACCCACCTATGGGCGGGTGGCACGCACACAAACTTTAAGCTTACGCAATTCAGAATTTATTTTGGCAGAACGCGCTATGGGGGCATCTACAATCCGTATTTTAGCCATTCACATTTTGCCCAATATTATTGGTGTGCTGGCAATTTTGGCGGCCATGGATATTCCAACCGTGATTGCATTAGAGGCAGGGCTTTCTTTTTTAGGGCTTGGCGTGAAACCACCGACCCCAAGCTGGGGGTCATTGCTGAAAGATGGCTATGCGCTTGTTAGGCAAACCCCTTGGTTGATTATAGCGGGCGGCTTGCCGATTATTTTGATGACTTTGGGCTTTACTTTTTTAGGTGAGTCTTTGCGTGATGTGATAGACCCGAAATTGAGAAAACAAAGATGAGTGATATGCTGCTCAATATTGACGGGTTAAGTGTTGATTATCAAACCGCCAAAGGAGACCTGCAAGCATTGCAGGATATTTCCTTTAATGTTGCAAAGGGCGAAATTGTTGGCATTGTGGGTGAATCTGGCTGTGGCAAATCCACCTTAATCGCTTCTATTTTGCGCCTAACCGCACCCAATATGCGCTTTAGCAAAGGCAAGATTTATTTTAAGGGGCAAGATTTATTACAATTACCCGAACAAGATATGCGCCATTTACGTGGCAATGATATATCAATCGTGTTTCAAGACCCGATGCAAACTCATAATCCAGTGCTATCAATTGGTCAACAAATGATAGATATTCAACATCGGGATAATATATCTAAATCTAAAAAATGGACGCGCGCGATGAAAATGTTGCAGGCGGTGGATATTCCTGATGTGGCACTGCGGATGAAGCAATTCCCGCATGAATTTTCTGGTGGTATGCGTCAACGAATTGCGATTGCGATGGCGTTAATGTCACAGCCCGATTTACTGATTGCCGACGAGCCCACCACAGCACTCGATGCCACCCTTGAGGTGCAAATTATTGAACGGTTAAAAAAATTACAAAATGAGTTTGGTTGCGCCATTCTATTTGTCTCTCATCATTTAGGCGTGATTGCTGAATTATGCGACCGTGTGGTGGTGATGTATGCGGGTTGTGTGGTGGAAAGTGGTGATGTGCGCGATATTTTTCATCACCCCAAACATCCCTATACGCGCCGATTGATTGAATGTGATCCTGGACATATCAAAACCCGTATGCGCCACTTACCAACCATTCCCGGTGATATTCCTGATATGACCAACCCGCCCAAAGGGTGCATTTTTGAAAATCGCTGCGACCAAGCCTTGCCGCGTTGCACTCAAGAAACCCCGCCTCTTATCGCATTAAATAACAATCACCATGCCGCCTGCTGGTTGAATCAAAAGGACGTATCATGAGTTTATTACAGGTAAGCAATATCAAAACCAGCTATGGCGCAAATGATATTTTGATGGGCATTGATTTTAAGGTAGATGCGGGTGAAAATTATGCTTTGGTGGGTGAAAGCGGTTCTGGTAAAACAACGCTTATTCGTGCGATTGCAGGGCTTGCACCTGCACAAGAAGGGTCGGTATTGTTTGAAGGCAAAGAAATTTTAAATATCCCTGAACGACATTTACGTAAATTACGCAAAGATATTGCGATGATATTTCAAGACCCGATTGGTTCTTTATCACCGCGCTTGAATATCCGCAACCTGCTTACCGAACCTTACCGCATTCATGGCATGAAAGACCGTGATTTACATGCTGAAGCAAAGCGTTTGTTGCAGATGGTGCATTTGCCCGCTGATTTTGCCGAACGCTACCCCTATCAATTATCGGGTGGGCAGGCGCGGCGTGTTGGCGTGGCGCGGGCTTTGGCATTAGAACCTAAATTGCTATTGGCCGATGAGCCCACCGCTGGGTTAGATGTATCGGTACAGGGTGAATTGCTAAATTTACTCAATCAGTTGCGCGAAGAATTAGGGCTTGCGATGGTGATTATCACCCATAATCTCAATGTGGTGCGTCATGTTGCTGATAGGATGGGCATTATGTATTTGGGGCGTTTGGTGGAAGAAGGCACGGTTGAAGATATTTTTGAAAAACCGCGCCATCCCTATACCCATTGCCTGCTGAGTGCCAACCCCGAACCGAACCCTGATGCACAATTAAACAGAGTTGCGCTGAAAGGCGAGCCACCCAGCCTGCGCTACCGCCCTACTGGCTGCGAGTTTCGCGAACGTTGCCCTGTGGCACAAGAAATATGCCAGCAAACGCCTTTATGGCAGGTTGAAGATGGGCGCGGTTTGCGTTGTTTATCCCCGATGGCGCCACACATTAAGACACCAAACATTAAAAAGAAGTGATATGATGCGCGTCGCAATTGGTGGTTTCATACATGAGACGAATAGTTTCGCACCCAGAAAAGGTTGGTGCGGGTAAATTTCCCCCCGCCTCTGTGCTTAATTTTAGCGGATAAAAATGCGGTAGGGGGCATGGGGGGCGTCCTTGCGGTTAGCAAGGTCGCAAAGCCCCCCATATATTAATCTATCTCATCAATATCATTGAAATACGACATGATTTAAGCAGTTTGGTTGTCGTGCTTCCTAGCAACATTGTTCGCACACGCGAGTGACTATAAGCGCCGATGAGCAACAGGTCGATATTTTTATCAGCCACATAAGCCGCAATCACATCACCAACATGCTTGCTTTTTTCGCAATGGCTAACAACCTTATAGCCTGAAGTTTTTAATTTTTCAACCGCATCAGCGGTTTGGTCTAAGTCACTATCTTGAATGGTTAAAATATGACATTCCAGCCCCTGCAACAATGGCGACTGACACACAAAATCAACAATTTTATTCGCATTATCTTTGCCATCATGGGCAATTAGAAATTTACGAAGCGGGCGCATATAGCGCGATACCACGAATAAAGGCTTATGCACAAGCCTCGCAACTTTTTCAAGATTAGAGCCTAAAAATTCTGCGTCAGGGTCTGCCTGTTCGCCACGTTTGCCAATAAAAATAACATCGGCATCAGTTTCAAATTCCTGAATTGTCTCGCCCAAATCACCGCGCCTGTGAATGGTATTGATATTTTTTATGCCTGCTTCTGCAAGGTTTTTGTCGACATGCTCAAGAATAAGCCGTCCTTTTTGTTGCTCAAGCTTTGCCCGTTCTTCATCAACTTTCACAAGGTCTTCCATCAAGCGACTTCTTGCCCCCAGCCCAAGCGTTCCTGTATGGTCTGATGATGGCGCGTTATAATCTGACTGACGCCGCAAAATATGTAGCACGTCAATATCGGCATTTAAGCGTTTCGCCGCCCAAGCGGCATGGATGCTTATATTATCGGCATATAATGAACCA
>JAHZMA010000075.1 GCA_022599575.1 Alphaproteobacteria bacterium
AGAATTAGGCACAAGATGCGAGATTAAGAATCTGAATTCGCTTAAATTTTTACGTCAAGCGGTTGACTATGAAGCACGCCGTCAAATCAGCATTTTAGAAGATGGTGGCACAATTAAGCAAGAAACACGGCTTTATAACATTGCTAAGGGCGAAACAATCGCGATGCGCTCAAAAGAAGAGGCACATGATTATCGCTATTTTTCTGACCCCGATTTACCGCCAGTGGTAATTACTGATGCTTTGATTGATGAAATGCGCGCCACATTGCCCGAATTGCCCGATGCAAAAGCGGCAAGATTTATCAAGGATTACGGCATTAGTGCGTATGATGCGACGGTGCTGGTGGTGGAACAAAATCGTGCCGATTATTTTGAACAAGTGGCAAAAAATGTGAGTGCAAAATTAGCGGCAAATTGGGTGATTTCCGAATTGTTAGGGCGACTCAATAAGGCAGAGATTGCATTAGAAAATTCACCCGTTAATGCCAAAGCATTGGGCAGCTTGCTTGAATTTATTGAAAAAGGCACAATATCGGGACGGATTGCCAAAGATGTGTTTGATGAAATGATGCAAAGCGGCAAAAATGCAGGCGATATTATTGCCGAAAAAGGCTTGGAACAAATTAGCGATAGTGGCGAAATTGAAAAGCTGATTGATGCTATTATTGCCGATAGCGCATCTCAACTTGCCGATTATCGCGGCGGCAATCAGAATCTATTTGGCTGGTTTGTCGGGCAGGCAATGAAGCGCAGTGGCGGTAAAGTGAATCCGAAAGAGGTAAATCGGATTTTGAAAGAAAAATTATAGTGAATTGCTTGAAAATAATCAGTATTTTTTGTTGAAACAAAGATATGACAATGTTATAAGTCAAGCTAATGATTATGTGATGATTGATTGTTCTAACAATTTTTTTTGAGGTTGAGGCACATGTTGCTTCTCGTTAAAAGTTAAAAATATAGTTTTATAGGTTACAGATAAGAGTTAAATTATTAACTTTTCATGTTGGTTAAGGTGAAATATGCGGACTGAAACATTCGGCATTCGTGCAAAGATGCGTAAATTTATGAAGGATTGTTTTCATGACAGAGAAATTATCTTTCGTTCAAAAACGCGTCATTATTCAAAATATATTTATGTTGAGGCATGGAAGCAAAAAACGATTGCTGGCTTTTTAATTTTATCTATCTCGCTTTTAAGTATTCTTTACGCTGTTTCGTTCGTGCGTTTATACACAGCGGAATATTCGCTGGATACCATGCATGAAACAACAGTGGTTTTTCGTGATGTCTATCAAGAAGTTAATCAGCTTTATCAAGATGTGGAATCAGTGCGTGGGCATAGCTATAATTCGCCAGAAACATTGCGTGTGCTGAATGATTGGTTTAATAATAACCGTTTATCGCATTTGCTAGAACGTGTTGATGCGGAAATTAGCACCAGCGATAAAATCCAAAAAGGCGATGGGGTGTTACTGCTTAACCGTCAGGAAATGACGGAATATATCAAAACTTTAGAAAATACGCGTGATGCGCTGAGACGTGATAATCTTACCACTGAATCTGCGCTTGGCAGTATCGAAACTTCGCATAACGAGCTAAGAACAGCCTATCTTTCGGTGGTGGAAGAAAATGATTCTTTGCGTGGCGATTTGAATGATATTCGCGAAAAATTATATGTCCGCACCAAACTAGACCAAAATGCAGAACATGTGCTTTCTGATTTTGTGGCACAATTACGAAACCTTGTTGGGCAAACGATTGATGGGGTAGTAGAAGGCAGCAGCGAAAATTTACTAGCCGAAGCAGAAAGTTTGGTGAAAACACTTACTTATGTACAATCGAATCAACAGAAAATGCTGGAACGTGAGATTAAACGCACTGATTATTCGCTTGATACAATCGGTCAAATCATTGATGTTAGCGGCTTAACAGTGAATCGATTAACCAAAATTGGGTTATTACCAGTAGCGGCAAATGCTGTTGGCGGTCCTGCGCTTAATATTGATGATAATGATGCACGCTTGACTGATATATTGAATCTACGCCAAGAACAGCTTGATTATCGGCTTAATAAATTAGAGGCGATGCAATCTTTTATGAGCTGTATGCCACTGATTGAACCAGTGGATACGCATCGTCTATCGTCAAAATTCGGGTTTAGAGTCAATCCATTTACAGGGCGCGGACGCGAGATGCATTATGGCTTAGATTTTGTTGCATGGTATAACACACCCGTCTGGGCAACTTCCTCTGGCACTGTTGTTTATGCAGGTGTGCAAAGTGGCTATGGCAATATGGTGGAAATTGATCATGGTTGTGGATTTAGAACGCGCTATGGACATATGCGCGCAATTAATGTAAGAAAAGGTGAAGAGGTTAATTTGAAACAAATTATCGGCACTGTTGGCAGTACTGGGCGTAGCTCAGGTCCGCATGTGCATTACGAAATTAGATTTCAAGGAAAACCTTTTGACCCATCACTTTTCATTCAAGCAGGCAAATACGCATATAAAGGAACAATAGAAGACAATGGCTAATACACCAACAAACACAAACAATAACAACAACACAAATTCATCATATTCTCCGCCTATTTCAGCGGGCGAACGTGCGCCGACAATCGTTAGCGAATCATCACGCATGAAGGGTAACCTCCATAGTGATGGCGATATTCACATTGATGGCAAAGTAGATGGTGATTTACGGGCAAATGTGATTACTATCGGCCCTAAAGGAATTGTGGCAGGTAAGATTTTTGCTGACCATTTACGGGTATCAGGACGCGTTGTGGGCGATATTACCGCGCGCATTGCCGAACTTTACGGGCATGCCCATATTGAAGGCAATATTTTGCATGAAATTCTGGCAATCGAGGCAGGCAGTCATATTGATGGGTTGTGTCGTAAAGCTGAGGTAACGCCTCTGTTAGAAAGCCCAGAACATGATGATGAAATCATGGATGCCAATGTGATTTTTGAAGAAAAGAAAAGCGGCAAAGGCCCTAGATAAATTTTAAGGCGTAAGTGTTAATTTATTGCGTCAATAAATTCCTGTTCGGATAGGATTGTGATATTCAGTGCTTGTGCTTTGGTGAGTTTACTACCGGGGTTTGCGCCGACTACCAAATAATCAAGTTTTGCCGAAACGCCTGATACAATGCTTGCGCCTGCTTTTTCTGCAATCACTTTGGCTTCGCTACGGCTTAATTTTTCTAATGTGCCAGTGAAGAGTATCTTTTTGCCCGCAAAAGCACCATCATTGGTGCGGATAAGTGGTTTGATATTTAGCACCGCGCATAAATCATCAAATAGGCTTGCCTGCTTGCCCATAAAATCTTGAATCGCTTCTAGCACTTTATAGCTACAGCCTTCGATATTAATAATGAATTGCTGATGCGCGTCTTCATCTAAATTATGCCACGCATGTTGCAGATTTTCTATTGTGCTGTAGGCAAAGCCCAAATCTTTGGCGGTGATAGTGCCAATATGCCGAATCCCAAGCGCGTAAATAAATTTATCCAGCGAGACGTTATTTTTAGTGGTGTCGATGGATTGCATCAGATTATTGACTGATTTTTCTTGAAAACCTTCCAATGAAAGAATTTTATCGCGGTGTTGATACAATCTAAAAATATCCGCAAGGCTAGTCAAAAATCCTTGTTCGATAAATAATTTTAATTGCTGTTCGCCTAACCCATCAATATTAAAAGCCTCACGACTCACCAGATGCTTCATCGCCTCAAGCTGTTGGGCGGGGCATTGCCAGTTCGGGCATCGAATCGCCGCCTCATCTTGTACGCGTACTGTTTTAGTGCCACATTCGGGACAATTTTGCGGAAACATAAATTCAGCACGCATATTTTTTTCGTTAGGGTTTTGCGCCCTATTTTCAGCATCAATGCTACGGGTGATTTGCGGTATAACATCGCCAGCGCGTTGAATTTCAACCCTATCGCCGACTCTGATATCTTTGCGCTTAATTTCATCATCATTATGCAGGCTGGCGCGTTGAATTTTAACGCCATTGATAAAAACAGGTTCTAATTCCGCCACTGGCGTTAGGCTACCTGTACGCCCGACTTGAATTGTAATCGCATTCAAGGTGGTGATTTTCTTTATCGCGGGGAATTTATGGGCAATCGCCCAACGCGGATAACGCGCCACCACCCCTAATCTTTCGCGCAAAGCCAAATCATTCAGCTTATAAACCATGCCATCAATCTCGTAGGGCAGGCTATCGCGTTTTGCCGCCACCTCATCATAAAATGCCAGTAATGTTGGCATCGAATCGCATAATTTTCGGTAAGGATTAACGGGCAAGCCGAAGCTTTGTAATTTTTGTAGAATATCCTCGCCATCTTTGGTGCTAAAATCATCGCTTACCTCACCGATTGTATAGGCGAAACATTTTAACACACGGCTGGCGGTGATGCTGGCATCTAATTGCCGTAGCGAGCCCGATGCGGCATTACGCGCGGTTGAAAATTGCTTTTTACCATCATCAGCCAGCGATTGATTCAGCTTTGCGAAATCTTGCTTTTCAAAAAATATCTCACCACGTATTTCAAGATATTTAGGCGCATTACCGCTTAATTGGTGCGGAATCACCTTGATGGTTTTGATATTGGCAGTAATATCTTCGCCCGTTTCGCCATCACCACGTGTGAGGGCGTAATCAAGCTTACCATTTTTATAGTGAATTGCCGCTGATAGCCCATCAATTTTTAATTCTGCCAATAGGGGCATAAATTCATCGCGCGATAATTTCAGAAAATCTTGCATTTTACGCATAAATTCGGCAAGTTCGCCTTCGGTAAAGGCGTTATCTAATGATAGCATCGGGCGCAGATGCGTCACTTTGCTAAAAGCTTTATGAGGCGATACACCTACTTTATCGCTGGCACTATCAGCTTGCTTTAATGCAGGATATTTTTGCTCTAACGCTTGTAATTCCTGCCGTAGCGCATCATAGCTTGCATCATCTATCTCGCTTTGATTATCGTTATAATAAGCATCATCATAGTGTTGAATCAGTTTGCTTAATTCATCGATTCGCTTTTTTGCATTATCAGCATCATCAACCATCATGCGTCTCTTGATATTGGTGCCCGCCTTGCAATAATTTCAAAGCGGCGGCACGGGCGGCGTTGGTGATGGTGCCATCTGATACCATGCGCGCCACTTCTTCAAGGCGTTCTTGCGCCGATAATAATTTCACTTGGCTGATGGTTGAGCCATCTTTTATCAGCTTGCTAACATGAAAATGATGCTTACCCAGTGCCGAAATTTGTGGCGAATGGGTGATTACAATCACCTGCCTATCATGGCTTAATTGCAATAATCTTTTGCCCATAAAAGCGGCCGTTTGCCCGCCAATCCCGCTATCCACCTCGTCAAATAGCAAAACAGCAATATTGCGGATTTTAGAAAACACCAAATTCAGTGCTAAAATCACACGGCTGAGCTCGCCCCCCGATGCGATTTTGTTAAGCGCACCTACCGCCTGACCTGGATTGCTGCACAGCATAAATTGCACATTATCCATGCCTTTGCCGTCCCATTGCGCTTCAGCTTTTTGGGTGATATTTACTGTAAATTGCGCCAATTCCATTTTTAGGGCAGGTAGTTCTTGCATTATCGCTTGTTCTAGCTGTTTTTTTGCTTCTATACGTTTTGTGCTGATTTGCTTGGCAGTTGCCACATAATCTTCATAGGCTTTTTGCTTTTGCGCCTGCAACTGCGCCAACATATCATCACCCGCATCAATCAGCGAGGCTTTTTGCCGTAATGTTTCCAATAATTGCGATAATGTTTCGGCACCGATGCGGTGCTTGCGGGCAACATCTTTGAGTGCAAACAGCCGATCATCAATCTCTTGTAATTGCATATTATCACTATCAAGCGTGCTTAAAATCATGCTTAAATTTTTCTGCCCGTCATTCATTTCAATCAGCGCGGTTTCAAGATTTTGCTTCAGCTGTTTGCCAATATCATCATCAAGCGTTATGGCTTGCACATGGCGAATCGATTGTTCTAGTTGCGTGATACTACCCGTTTGCCCTGTTAATAATTGTTCGGCTTGCGATAAGGAAGCGCGGATTTTCTCGGCATTCATCATAAAATGACGCTTAACAGTAAGATTATCAATTTCGTCTGGTTGCGGGTTTAATCTTTCTAATTCTTCAATGGAATGGGCAATAAATTCCTGTTCTTGCTTGGCTTCTGCTGTTTGTTGCTGATGGGTTTCAAGCGCATTAATGGCTTGTTGATAATCAGCAAAGGCTTGACGAATCGCATTGGTGTTAATATTGCCAAAACTATCAAGCAAATACAGATGACGCGCAGGATTAAGCAGGCGATGCTGGTCAAACTGCCCTTGAATTTCTATCAACTCGCCACCTAATTGCTTTAGGAAAGTAACCGTTACGCTTTGGTCATTCACCATTGCACGGCTTTTGCCATCATGGGTGATTTTACGCCTGATATAGATTTTATCTTGCACGGTAATATCATGTTGTTGTAACAGGCGGTTGGCGGGGTGGCTTGCAGATACGATAAAGCTGATGCTCACCGATGCTTCTTGCGCCCCTTGTCTGATAAGCCCTGCATCAGAACGCCCACCTAATGCCAGCCCAAGCGAATCGAGTAAAATAGATTTGCCCGCGCCAGTTTCACCGCTTAACACGCTTAACCCTTCGGCAAATTCTAAATCAAGCCTATCAATCAGCACAATGTTACGAATGGTAAGGTCATATAGCATTTACTGATAATCTTGCATGAGTTGATAGCTTTGTTGATACCAATAAGAACCAGGGTAATTATGCCCTAAAATTGCTGCATATGTTTTTGCCTCGTCTGGCAAGGCGATGGTAAGATAGCATTCGACAGTGCGGTGCAAGGCTTCGGGGGCGTGGGCGGTTGTTTCATAATTTTCTATCACAAACTTAAAGCGTCTGATGGCGGCAGAGCATAATTTGCGGGTTTGATAATAGCGTCCGATGGCAAGCTCTTTGCCTGCCAGCGAATCATTGATGAGCAATAATTTCACCCGCGCATCTTGTGCATACACGCTTTGCGGATATTCGTTAATCAGCCGTTCAAAACTATCACGTGCATCTTTGGTATAGCCTTGGTCACGCGATATATCAGAAATTTGTTCGTAATAGGAAAGCCCGTAAAGATAAATCACATAAGGGATTTTATTTGAAGCAGGGTAATTTTTACTGTAAATATCTAGTTTTTCAAAAGTCGCCTTATAATCATTGCGCTGATATTGTGCATAGGCGGCAAGCAGAATGGCTTGCGGGGTAAAGGGAGAATAGGGGTAATTTTGCTCTATAAGGTTGAATGTTTCGGCAGCAGTAAAATATTTTTTATTTGCTAGCGCATTATAGCCTTGTTGGAATAATACATCGGCTGGGGATATTTCTTTTTCTTGAACAGCGCAAGCAGTTATCAGCATCACAGATATGATGCTGATAACACGGCATAATAATGTTAAATATGTTTTATTCATCATGATTTTTTATATCTTATCACTCTAATATATGTAAGGCACTCATTGACATTTTTACGGCTGAATCGTAAAAATGTCAATGATATGCGTATTGTTATCTGATATTTGCGGTGGTGGTGCATGATTAAAAATAAAAAAGTTGGGCAAAATAGGTCAGAGCAAAATAGTAAAATCGGTATTTGGTTGCTGGTATTATTGTTTGCCACATTAGCGATGATTGCCATTGGGGCAATAACGCGCCTTACTGATTCAGGGCTTTCTATGGTGGAATGGCGCCCCTTGATGGGGGCATTGCCACCGTTAAGCGAGGCAGAATGGTTGCGTGTTTTTGCGCTTTATCAACTGATTCCAGAATATCAGCAATCAGCGGGCATTGATTTATCGGCTTTTAAGCAGATATTTTTTTGGGAATATATGCACCGATTATGGGGCAGGTTGTTAGGGTTTTTATTCTTATTGCCATGGCTGTATTTTTGGTGGCAAGGTGTTATCACCAGAAAAAAAGCATTTGCCTTATTGCTGGTTCCATTACTAGGCGGTGTGCAGGCAGTGATTGGCTGGTGGATGGTAAAAAGCGGTTTTGTTGATAGGGTTGATGTTAGTCAATATCGCCTGTTGGTGCATTTAACGGTGGCAGTAATGATTATCATGCTGATTTGGCAACATTATTTGCATCATGTTGGGCTGGTAACGGGTAAGCTGCGTTTGGTGATGAATCCTGCCTTACTGATGATGCTATTGCTGATACTCACCATCATTGCGGGGGCGTTTGTAGCTGGCACAAGGGCAGGGTTGATTTACAATCAATTTCCAATGATGGGTCAAAGGGTGGTACCATCTGATTATATGCCATATCAGGGCGCATCATTGGTCACAATTTTATTTGAAAACCCCGCATCGATTCAGTTGCATCATCGCTTATTGGCAATGTTGAGTTTTATATGTGGTATCATCTTTGCGCTAAAATGCCGCCCTGCCTATTATCAGGCTTTTTTAGGGCTGTTGGCGGTGCAATTCATGTTGGGTATTATCACATTATTGACTGCGCTTGCTGTGCCGATAGCAGTGTTGCATCAGCTAGGGGCGATTGCTTTATTGATGCTGATATGGCTGATTTACCAAAAAAGCTATTATCAAAATTGCGAAGAAACTTAAGCTTTTAATCGATACGCCACTTGTGTCATATCATTGATGATTTGCAAGGCATTATTCGCGATTGTATAAGAATGCTGCGTTTCAATCATTTCCGAGAAAACTTCTGCTAAATCGATGGTTGATAGCTCTATTGTGCCAGAATTGATTCGGGAATGTTGGGTTTGAAGCAAATCATGCACCTGTAATTTCATATTATGCTCATTGAGCGAAAATTTTGGTCCGCCTGTAGAATTATAAGGGGTAAGGCTGTTGCGGTTGGCAACATCAAAAATCGGAATTTGCGCGATTGTTTCAGTACGCCCATTATCGAATGTACCTTTGATAATACCACTCGTATCAATTTCAAAAAACTTTAAGTTACCTTCAGGATAACCATCTTGTGTGATGCTTTCTAATGTATAATCTTTGCCATAAGATGTTAGATTAGAAAGATTCAAATTAAAACTGCCACCTTCATAGCTGATACCAATGGTTTCATCTGATATTAACTTGCCTTGTGAATCAAAATTGAGTGTGGTTGTTAAAGGGTCGGCACTATCTATTTCTTTGCCATTTTCATCGACGAAACGTGGCATAAATTCCCACTGATTTTCAGTGCCACTATAGCGAAAATTAAGATTCATCGATCGTGGATTACCCTCATTATCATATACGGTGATAAGCTGTGGGTAATCAGTATTTGCGGTAATTGATGTATCATGCGGCAGGTTAAGCTTTGCATTAACTGTTGTAGTCCGATGTGCCCGTGATATCAATGATTCAGGATTAAGTTGCAAGGGGCTAAGGTTTGCAAGGGTGCGTTCGGGGAAAGAGTTGGATCTAGGGATAGAAATGTCAACATCTTCATCCAAAGGGGTTTGCCAGCCTAATAGAAAATGCCCATCCTTATCTACAATATATTGCGGTCTATCAGTGATGGTGCCGTCATCATCTTGTCTTACATATTGTTTAAACGAAAATGAGCCATCACGGCTAAGATGAAAATTGTTAGCAAGGTCGGTTGTGCTAAAATCATCATCATTAAAATCGTCAGCATTGATATCGGTGGGTGGGGTATCGCCAGAATTATTATCGAGTGCGTTCGGGTTTGACAAAACCGCAAAAAAGCCGTAACCATTAATGCTTAAATCTAAACCCCTGCCAGTTGGTGTAATCGCGCCTTGTGCGCTAATATTTTGCCTTGTATGGAATTTGGTGCCAGTGCTTCTTGAGGCATTTTTGCTAGCGTAAAAATCACTATCGCCTAATAATGAGCTAAATGCGAGTCGGCTACGTTTTGCACCATTAACATTTTGTAAATTGACTGAATCTGATATATTGGCAAAACGATCCGCGCTATTGCGAATTGCGCTGGTAATTGGCACAAAGGCATTCATAATAGTCATAGAATTTACCCCCTGTAAAAATTTTCTCACTTATTTTGTTATGCTACCGAATTGATAAGCAAGAAAAATGCCAAATTATCGCAATTTATCATAAGTTAAAAAATATAGCACTTGACGCTTTTTGTGATAAGTTGTAAAACCATTTGCGACTGATTGCTTTATTCATTCGTGATGTAAGTGGAATATGTCCCCATCGTCTAGTGGTCTAGGACGCTGGCCTTTCACGCCGGAAACA
>JAHZMA010000076.1 GCA_022599575.1 Alphaproteobacteria bacterium
CATCATGCGCGATTCTATGAGTACCAAATGCGCCATAATAATAGCTGGTATTATTACTATCTTGCATTGTAAAAGTGCCACCTAATTCATTTGCATCACTGCCTTCACCATAAAAACGCGCATTGGCTGTGCCCGTTAAATTGCCTGCGGTTACAGTGCCACTGATATTATTTGTATTACTAGCATAAGTTAATGAAGAGGCAGTGAGATTAAGTGTCGCAAGGGTAGTGGGATCAAGTGTGTTAGGGGTAGTGAAATTAAGTGTGTTAAGCGTTATTGCCGTAATGCTAGCACAATTCGTGCCTGTGCAAACCGTATTGCTGCTGGTTAAAGTCACCTTTCTGGTGCTAAAATCAACATTTGCCTTCACATCAAAGAGTGTTTTATAGCTTTGTGTATGGGCATTGCTACCGTAAATGCCACGCCCTTTGCCATGAAAAATGGTTGAGCCACTATTCGTTGGAATATCATTGCCAGCAACTTCAAAGCCCGTCATCATGAAACCATCTGTTTCTGTACGCGTATTATCAAGATGCGCGCTTGCAATATCAAAATCATTTGTATCATTTGTATCTTCTATTATATTCCAGCTAATATGTATCATATAGCGTGGCATAAAACCAAAGAAATCCGCGCTTCTATCGGTAGTGATGGTGGCACTATCAGCAGTATTTGGCTCACCGGTGGTAATATCTGCTGTATGCGTTACACCATTAGTTCTATCAGCAACAGCAAGCGACTTATCAGTTCGATAGATTTTACTTTTCAAAATAGCCCCTATATTATGAATATCTTCATCCTCATCATATCCCAGCCTTGCGTTAGCCCCGCTGGTGTTTGTGAGTGAAACTGTTTGTGTAACATTACCATCATGCCATGCCATATGAGGCAAACGATTATAGGTGGCAGTGATATTTCTGGATACTGATAGCGCATTGAGCACAAAATATTTAGCTTGACTGCTATCATGAGTGAAGACTTCTTCAAATGATGTATAAGAAGGTTTACTTGTGTTCCAAGCCTGAAACCCAGAAAAATCATTGTCAAAAACAGGACTATTTTTATTAATCTCACGCGTAGATACAATTTCTCGGTCGCCTATCGCGATGACATCATTCGTGAGTGCAGCTAAAGTGAATAAGGTTGTAAAATCACGTTCAGCCCCAAAAGCACCCAGATAATAATGAGTTGAATCTGCCAAAGAAAATGTGCCACCTAACTCTCTGATATGGTCATCACCATAAAAGCGGGCATCAAGCGTGCCTATTAAAGTGCCAGCGGTTAAAGTGCCAGTGATACCATTCATACCCACAGTGTGATTTATTCCTGTGGTGCTAATATTAAGTAAATTGAGTGTTGCTGTAGGAAGCGTGCAACCAACAACGCAAGCCGTGTTAGTGATGTTGAGTGAGGAATTACTAGGAGCTGCCAAATCAAACACAAACCCTATATCAAATATTGTTTTATATTCATTATCAATATCGCCATATATACCGCTTCCCTTGCCAGTAAAATTCAAATTACCTGTATTAGGGATAGCACCAGTAACCTCCATGCCCGCAATCGTGAATCCGTTAATATCATATTTATTATCACTGATAACATTATCATCAGTGCTGAGGTCTTTTTCTACCGACCAGCTGGCATGTAACATATATTCTGGCACAAAACCGAATAATTCTTCGCTTCTATCTATTATCAAGTTTTTGGTAGTCGCACCCAAATAGTCATTGTTAAGATTGGTGATATTGGCAGTTGCCACTAGGTTAGAATTGTTGAAACTATTAGCCGTATAAGTGAAAGGATTCGTGCCATCATGCAGGTGCAAGGTGGCTGATGTTACATCGCCCGACGCAGCATTAAAATTCACCGATAAGGCAGAGCCTATTACTTTGGCAAGTATTAGATTTCTATCACTAATATCGCCCTTATTACCAATCCATAAATTGCCGGGGGCACGGTCATAAGAAGCGTTGGCATCGCGATAGACACTCTGCCCTTTTAATGTGAAGTTTTTTGAACTCATGTTGATTTTATCATCTAACGCGGCTTGAATTGTTCTATAGTCAACCATCATGCCATCTTTCGCAATGGCAACGCTCTGTTGATTGGCTATGGCTATGCTATTAACAGGTTTCGTGAGTGCCACAGTTTCAACAATATTTTCACGATGGGCACCAAAATAGCCGTGATAAAAAGCATCATTGCGTTTGAACGCAAATATACCGCCAAATTCCCATAAGCTATCATTACCATAAAAACGGGCATTTATTGTGCCACTGAAACGAGCAAGAGTAGCAGTATCCGACGTTCCAGTAGTTCCAGTGCCACTGAAAATTTTTGTGCTAGTATCATAGCTTAATGTTGTCGTGCTAAGAACAAGCGAACGTCTTGTAGCTTCAGCACAAGCCCCACAGGCTAGGTTGCTAAATGCCAACCCCACAGTTTTGTTGACAAAATTAACAGTTGCTGTTGTATTAAATGTAGAAGCATATTCAAGATCACCCTTTTTAAATTGTCCGCGCCCTTTGCCCCTGAAGGTAGCGCTGCTATTGGTGGCAGCAAAAGCTGTAATATCTGCACCATTTGCTTCCATACCTGCAAGCATATAACCATAAGTATCATCGGCACTACCAAATAATGTATTACTATCCTTTGTTTTTGGTGTTTCAATTTTCCAACTCGCATATACCATATAATTTGAAACAAATCCAAAACCAGTCTCTCTACCTAGCGTTATCTCTGATGTTGCATCTGATGGCAGATCGTTGCTATTAATATCGGCAGCAAATGACTTATCTGTTGAGGTCGTAGAAGTATCACTA
Source organism: Alphaproteobacteria bacterium (assembly GCA_022599575.1). GTDB lineage: Bacteria > Pseudomonadota > Alphaproteobacteria > JABAAW01 > JAHZMA01 > JAHZMA01. The sequence continues at coordinate 2,826 of JAHZMA010000076.1, forward strand.
TTATAGGTTTTATCTAAATGTAATGTTGCTGCTGAAATCTTATTAAGGTTATTAAAAGTGAGCGATAAACCAGAATTAGTAATTGTTGCAAAATCCACTTTCCCCTCAGTATCAGACCAATTTGTGCTTCCTAGCTGACCCGAATAAGCAAAGTTAATATTGCCATATACAGCCAACCCTTTTAACTTAAATGTTTTATTCGCTGGGTTACTATTATCATCAAGCGCATGACGAAGTGATTGATAAGGTTCAGGTGTGGCGCTGGTATCATTAGGAATGTTTTCAACCACCACTGAAGGATTTGCAGCCACACTACCAACATTTGTATTATTAAAGTCAAATGACGTTACATTATCGCGCTTAGCACCAAAATAACCATGATAATATTTTTTATTATCATCAGTTTTCAGCGCAAATACGCCGCCCAATTCCCATGCACCATCGCCATAAAAGCGCGCATCGGCTGTGCCTTTTAAGCCACCATTAGTAGCTATATTGCCACTTAAAGCACCAGTGGTTTGTGTTGTGCCAAAAACATTATTTGTGGCAGCGGTATAAGTTAATAGCTGATCGGTAAAATTAAGCGTGCTTGGCGTAAACCCACTACAAGAAGAACAAGAAGAATTGCTAAAAGTTAATTTTACATTTTTAGTATCAAAATCAACTTCAGCTTTTGCATCAAATCTAATGGCATATCTTCTAGGAACCAGCTCAACACTGATATCGCTATATCGCCCTAAACCTCTGCCTGTGAAAGTGCGGTTACCACTGTTAGGTAACGTGCTTTCATATGTTTCAAAGCCAGCAACCATAGAACCATATCTCTTATAATCATCATCACGGAACACATGTTCTGAAGTGCTACGATTATTTCCTATATACCAGCTGGCATATACCATATAATTTGAGGAAAACCCAAAATCGTTACTTCTACCTACAGTGATGTTTTTATCACTCGCACCATCAGGAAAACCACTTTCAATATCTGATTTAAAATAAATAGATGTGCCTGCAGAGGCAGAATTACTCGTAGCATAATCTATATCATTGTCTCCATCATTTGTGTGGAGTGTTACCCCAGAAATGTTGTTACTTCCATTAAAGCTAAGTGATAGTGAAGAACCCGTAATTCTTGCAAAATCTATGTCTAGCAGAACCTCAGAATTATTGCTCTCATAATGCCATGCTGATCCACTTCCCTTTCTATACTCACGGTTATAAATACCAGTATCATTCCTATAGACACCCAACGCTTTCCATGTGAGGTTTTTAACATTTGAACCCGTACGTGCGGCATTAATAGACCTGTAATTAGCTATCGTAAAATCCTCATCTTTCGGCGTTGCTATCACATTTTCACCAACTGGTATAGGTGCACCATGATCAGCAGGAGAATCCATAACACGGCGCTGGGCACCAAAATACCCATAATAATAGCGCGTATCTTGATGAGTCATCGCAAATATACCGCCTAATTCCTGACCACTAACACCATAAAATTGCGTATTGATTGTGCCAGTTAAATCACCAGCGGTTATAGAGCCCGCGGCATTAGTAGTGATATTATTACCATTTTTATAACTTAACGTCGGTGTCATAAAATTAAGTGAATTGAGTGTTGATGCATCCAAGCAATTTGCTGTTACGCACGCGGAATTGTTAAACGATACCTTTAAGGTTGCATTATTAAAATCAATCTCAGCACTTACATCAAAATCAATGTCATCACTACTATCTTTATTACCATATATACCGCGCCCGCCCCCAGTGAATACATACTTATCTGCATAAGTGGATGTATAAATATTTTCAGCAAGTGTATGGATACCCGCAACCATAAACCCATCATCAGTAATTCTCTGTTCAAAAAGCTTATCGCTATCATTCACAAGGTTTTGATTCGGATTTCTAATATTCCAAGTAAGAGAAAATAGATTGTTTGGTTTGAAATTGAATATCGAATCATTTCTATCCACTTTTAATGTGCCAATATTATTACCATCAGAATCTGTTATATTTCCAGTTTCCTCAAGCTTATTACTTTTGCTAGTCGAACCATCCACTAAATAGGTTCTACCATTTAAATAAGCATTAAACCTCACCATGTAATCCTTCCCATCAAAAGATAATAAACCAACAGTATTTGTTGCCCTTGTAATTTCAAAATTTCCTTCCCTATAAGCATTCTGCCATACCTGCCCCGCAACACGATGGAAATTAGTTTCGCTTTGGTTAGAGACACTCATCCCGTACAATCTAAAACCTCTTGTTACATTGCTACTATCATTTTTGTGAGCAATCGCATGTGTGATTGATTGATAAGGAAGCTTACCACTAACATCAGGGTTATCTGGGATGCTTCTTTCTGCAGTTTTTGCATCATTATTATCAAAAACCATAAGACTGAAATCAATTGGCGTGCCAACAGCAGCAACATAATCACGATGCGCGCCAAAAGCACCAAAATAATAGCTAGTAGCATCTTTTAAGGCAAATGCACCGCCAAATTCCTGCAATCCATCATCGCCATAAAACCGTGCATCAACCGTGCCTGCCAAATCGTTAACATTGGTAATAGTGCCACTGAGTTCATTTATAAATTTGCTGTTATTATCAAGTGCTAGTGATAAACTCGCAGTCAAATCAAGAGAATCCCTTTCTCTGTTACAATCTTCATTACCATCTGAATCAGTAAAACATTCTTGCGTATTTGTACTTTTAAAATCTATATTTTTATTATTAAAATCAACCTCAATCTCAACATTAAATTTAGTTCTAAAATCATCATCATCATCTTGCTCACCATAAATTCCGCGTCCTCCGCCTCGGAATACAACAGTGCTACTACCAACCTTGTCTGCAAAATCAGTGATAGAATCAGCAGTTGCTTCTATACCAGTGAGCATGATACCACTAATATTATAACCCTGTTGAACGGTATCAGCAGAACCATCATCATTTGCTTCTTTAGATATATTCCAGCTAAGATAGGTCACATAATTTAAACCATTGCCAAAAGCAAAAAAGTCAGCACTTCTATCCACAGAAATTTTAGCCATTGTTGCATCAGTATCAGCACCATTCGTGATATCGGTCGTTAATTTTAATGCAGATGACGGCGTAAAATTATCAGCAATATAAGTTTTGCCATTCAAATAAGCCGTTATTGCCGAAATATTACCATCTTCGTTATAGCTGATTGAAGCGGCAGAACCAATGGCTCGATTCAAGCTTGCCTGTCTTGAACTATCGGCTGTGCTCCAATCCCGATTCGGCGCACGGGTCTCGGTAGAAGTATCTCTTATATATGTTGCTAATGCTTGCAAGGTAACACTATCATTAGTCTTTGTAGCAAGCGAGGTATAAGAATTGTTAGCGTCAATAATAGTCTGCACCTGATTCGGTAAGGTTACCATATCATCGTTAATATTGCTATCAAATATAAAGTTTGAGTTAATACCATCAACCCGCTCGCCACCAAATACGCCATAATAATAATAATTGCTATCTGCTAACGCGAATGTGCCACCCAACTCTCTGGCTGCACTACCATAAAAACGGGCATCTGCTGTGCCTGTTAATGCGCCACTACCCGTTAAGATATTACCGCTAATATTATTAGTGCCCCTTAAAAAGTTTAATGTTCCTTGAATATTAATATCATCATTTTCAGTAGGCGTATTATCACAACCACTGCTCAAGCAAATGGTGGTATCTGTCGTCCTAAATCCTACCGAATAAATGGAAAAAGTAACATTGGCTTCCATATTAAATCTCGTCAAATAGACCTCATCCGCGTCCACATCGCCATAAGTGCCACTTCCTTTACCCTTAAATTTGACTGTTGTTCCGCTTCTGGGAATATTTTCACCGCCTGTTTCCATACCAGCAATCATCTCACCAAAAGTCTCATAACTTGAATCTGTTCGAACTTCACCTGATGCGCTAAGATTGCTTTTTTCAACATTCCAAGCAACATATGCCATATAATTTGCATCTGCGGTAAAACCAAAAAAGTTACCACTTTTATCTATGGTAATCTTGGCAGTCGTAACATCAGTATCTGTGCCACCATTAATGTCAGTGGTAAATTTTGAAGCATCAAAAATACCATTGGCGGTGTAATTTTTACCCTTTAGATAAGCATTTACCGCTGATATTTTGCCATCGCCATTAAAATTAAGTGAGATTGCAGAACCAATCAGTTTTGTAACAGTAACTTCGCGTTCACTATCGGCGGTATCCCAGTCACGAAAAGCGGTGCGCGTATATTCAGTAACATCATCTTTATAAACAGATAATGCTTTAAAGACAAAGGTTTTATCATTTATATTTGCTGTATCTGCAAGCGCAGCAGTGATTGATTTGTAAGACACATTGCTATTATTAACAGCAATAGATGCTTTCTTTCTATCAGCAGTTGCAATCGTTTCTTCTAAAATATCGCCCGCAAAAGTAATCGGCACAGCAATAACGCCACGTTCACCACCAAATCCACCATAATAATAATTGTTTGCATCAGATAACGAAAATGTGCCGCCTAACTCTCTTGCATAAAGCCCGTAAAAACGGGCATCAAGCGTGCCACTTAAACTGCCTGCGGTTACATCACTGCTGATAATGTTACCTGCGTAATTTATTTGCGCCATGCTAAAATTAAGCTCATCGACTGCTGCTTGCGTGCAGGTGGTGAAATCAGCTGAATTATCATCGCATTTCATTGTGTTACTGCTATTGATAAATATAGTCCTATCACTAAAATCAACAGTGGCTTTTATATCAAACACCGTCGCATGATTCCCAGTTAAATTACCATAAGTGCCAAACCCTTTGCCATCGAAGTCAACTTTACTATTGGTGGGAATGGTTTTTGATTCCAGACCAACAATCATATTACCATGAACTTTATAAGTGCTGTCTATTAGCTCAGTGCTTTCAGAGTCAAGCCCTGCTTCTTTTGCCAGATTCCAAGTAATAAATGCCATATAGTTTGACGCAAAACCAAAAGCGTCCCTACTCACGCGAATTTTATCTGTAGTAGCACCATTTTTAATATTTGCGTTAAATTCTGTAGCAGATGAAGAAGTGAAACCATCGGTCGTATAGTTTTTGCCCATCAAATATAACGTTACTTCCGATATATTGTCATCTGCGTTATAGCTGATTGAAGCAGCAGAGCCATCAATGTTCGTAATGCTAACAATGCGCTTAATATCAGCATTCGTCCATTCCCTATTAGGCGGGCGCGTATATATATGACGATCATCTTTATAAACAGATAATGCTTTGAGAGTAAAATTTTTATCATTGGCATTATCTGTATCACCAATTGCTCTTGCAAATGATGAATATGCAACGCCATCATTGTCCTGAGCAATATTCACAGACTGCTGGTCTGCTAGTAGTATCGTATCAGTGCCAATCGCATTATTAAAAGCAGGGGCAAGAACAATGCCTTTACGTTCAGTGCCAAAAACACCATAATAATACTCAACACCCCGCCCTTTTAAGATGAATGTGCCACCAAATTCTCGTGCCACTTTACCATAAAATCGCGCATCAATAAAGCCTAACAGCGATTCTGTACCCACAACACCACCAATATTATTTCCATTATAGTTGATTGCACCTAGATTGGTGGTAAAATTAAGTTCACTGGCATCAACCTCGCTATCGCATATAATATCTGTCTCACTGTCACACCGCACTGTGTTGCTACTCGCGATTTTAATAAGGTTAGAAGAAAAATCAATATCTGCCTTAATATCAAATTTGGTTCCATAACCACCATTACGATCACCATAGATACCATGCCCCTTACCTGTGAATGTAATAAACTCATTGGTGGTATCAGGCAAACTAGCATAGACGTTGCGGGTGGGGATAATATCTGTTTCTATACCAGCAATCATACTGCCCGTAACAATATAAGCGGTTGTTGCATCATCACCAGCTGTTTCTTCCACAACATTCCAACCAACATATGCCATATAATTTGAATTAAAACCAAAAAAACTATCACTTCTATGCACTGTAATTTCAGCAGTATTCTTTGTATTTCCAAGAATATTCTTATAAACATCAATCGTTCCGCTTAGACTCGTGCGCGATAAAGCATCTAGATCAATGTCTATTGCTTGATATTCATTATCAGCAAAATAAGCAGTGACCGCCGATATTTCGCCATTATCATTAAAGGTAAGTGAGATAGCAGGCGAGGTAATACGCACAATATCGTTCTCGGTTGCACTATCCGTATTCCAACCAAACTCACCACTAGCCGTAACTTCAACAACACCCGCTCTTTGCACGACCAAGCCTTGCAAAATGAATTTTTTATCCAATAGATTATCTGTATCAAGAGTCGCCTCAGTCAACGAATTATAGGCATTGCCACTGGCATCTTTCGCGATATCTGTCTCTTGCCGAAACTCATCATCTGTTGAATCTGTATTAATCGCGTTACTAACACTATTACCCGTATTAGTTTCATCCAGATAAATAGTGCCAATACCACCACGTGGTGGCTCTTCGCCCAAAACATCGTTAGCAATACCTGCAAGGATATCACAACCACTTAACATAATTGAAAATATTGATATTGTTACGATAGAAAGAATATGGTTATGCATAAACAACAATCCCTAGTCAAAAAAATAACTACAACCTACCCTCTCACTAACACTCTCATTCAATATAGCCCTTGTTGCAAAAAAGTCAACCTAATAATTTAAGTTATACCTTAAATTTATTTGTGAGGCCAAGCAAGCTCTGATAGTGTTATCAACAACTAATGTTGTAATTATTGTTTTTTCACACCAAAAAAGCCGATATAACCTGCATCACCATCTTGCATAGAGAATGTACCGCCTATTTCGCTTGCCTCATCAGTGCCTGTGCCGTAAAAACGCGCATCAAGCCTGCCCTTGAAATCAGCATCATTTGTGAGTGCAACATCACCACTAATAGCATTGCCTGTATATCCTATAGCGGTATCACCAGTGTTAAAATCAAGCATACTATCTGCCTGTTTCGTGCAAGTGGCAAAATCAGCTGAATCATCACCACATTTCATTGTGGCACTGCTATTGATAGATACATTGCTCATATCAAAATCAACTGTTGCTGTTACTGTAAATTCGGTCGCATAGCTTTCGGTCTTACTATTATAGATGCCACCGCCCTTACCCGTAAAACTCACATTTGTGCCTGTGGCGGAAATGGTCTGTGTTTCGAAACCAGCAATGCCATAGCCATAGCTTTCATAGGTGGGACTATTGCCATCATCATTCACTTGCCAATGCACCAATGCCATATATTTTTGCGTGGCACCAAAATAACCGTCGGCTCTACTGAAAATAAGCGAATGAGGATTATCAGCATCATTGCTGGCAGTGCCATTATTATTTTCTGTGCTATCATTTTGAACTATAATATTACTCGCGCTTCCAGCACCTACAATCACCTCATATTTTTTATCGGCAAAATAGAGTTGCAATTCCCCATCCTTAACAAAATTGTCACTGCTATTATAATCAAACACAACCACTGCGCCAGTGATTTTATCAATGATAATATCACTACTGTTTTTTGTTACCCTTACAGTATTTAATATTTTTAACGCATTATCGATTTTGCCAGTGCGATTGCTAGCCTCAAAGCCCATTAAACTATTATAGTCAAAATCTGTTGGCACAGTTTCATTACCAATCATAGTATCAGTTGCAATCGGTGTGGGATTGCTAAAGGCAACATAATCATCGCGTTTCGCACCAAACACGCCATAATAATAGCTATATATACCATCATTTATTTCCGTTAGCGCAAATGTGCCACCAAACTCTCTTGCCGCAATGCCGTAAAACCGTGCATCAAGCCTGCCTGATAAATTGTTAGCAGGACTAAATGTCGTTACATCACCGCTGATATCATTGTCACTGTAACCTATGGCATCTGCTTCAAGGTCAAACTGACCCAAAATATCAGTCGTGCAATTTGCTACTTTACATTCTGTGCTTTCAGTGTAAATCGTTACATCACCACCCCCAAAATTCACGGTTGCTGTTACATCAAAAATAGTATCATAACCTGCAACATCATCATCAACATTTGCGTCATAAGTGCCGCTGCCTTTGCCCGTAAAGCCAACTGCTTCAGCAGAAAGACTTGCAATATCAGCAGTTTCAATACCCGCAAGCATTGCACCGCTAATATAAAAACCATTTTCTTCAAGCGCAGTGTTTGTATCCGTTAAATCTTCATCTTTGTATAAAGCCCAGTCGATATAAGCCATATAATCAGCTTTAAAACTAAAATAATCACTGGCTCTTCTCACATCAATCGTGGCAGTGCTGGCACTATCAGCCCCCTCAGTAATGGGCGCCATAGAAACATTTGTTTCAGAAACAGGGTTAGCAATATTAGCTGTATAGTTTTTGCCGTTCAAATAGACCTTTACGCTTGAAATATTGCCACTGTTATTGAAAGTAAGTGATGCCGCAGAGCCAGCAAGCCTTGCAATATCTATTGTTCGACCCATATCAGCTTCTGTAACCCAATCTCGATTTGGCGCTCGCCTATAGCTGGTTATATCATCTTTATAAACCGACAAGGCATTCATGGTAAAACGATTACTGCCACTAGCATCAGCCACATCGGCAAGCGATATATAAGAAGCATTATTTTTCGCAATTTCAGCGTTAATTTTTGTTGCTTCATCATCACTCACCGCTAAAGGTGTCGTAATAGCATCTTTATTAAATGCCAGTGGCGTGATAATACCCTCATCACGCTTTGCACCAAACACACCAAAATAATAGCTTTTACTCGTTATATGAGCCAGCGCAAATGTGCCACCCAATTCCCACGCAAACCCACCATAAAAACGCGCATCAAGCGTGCCTGATAAAACACTGGCGGTGACATCACCGCTGATTGCATTGCCTGTGTAAATTATGGCTGTATCGCCAGTGGTGAAATCAAGTTTCGCATCTAACCTATCCGCACCGTTATCTGTGCAAACAGCATTTTCAACATCTTTACAAGTAGCACTACTTGTAATCTTGACATTTTTGGTTGCGCCAAAATTGACTGTGGCGGTTACATCAAAAACAGTATTGTAATTTTCAGTTTCACTGCCATAACTGCCTCTGCCTCTGCCCGTAAATGTTATATTGTCAGCAGAAAGGCTTGCAATATCAGCAATTTCAATACCCGCAAGCATAGCACCGCTAATGTCAGAGGTGCTACCTTTGGTATCGGTATCAACTAATTCACTTCTATTTTCTGGCAAATGCCAACTAATATAAGCCATATAGTTAGAAGTAAAGCCGAAAATATCTTTTCTATCAGCAGTGATTGTTAAGCCATCATTGCCCATTGCGCGTGTTTCATCCACATAGGCGGTTATGCCCGATATAGCACCATCAGCATCAAAAGTGAGCGTTACTGCTGGCGATTTTTCAGCTGCAGTGATGCGCGATAATGTGACTTTTTTATCAATTTGTAGTTTGGAATCATTAGCCTTATCAGCCCAGATAATATTAGTATTTTCGCGCGTGTAAGCCGTGCTATCATTTTTCAACACAGCCAACCCATGCAAAGTTACATCAATAGTATTTTCTGCCGTAGCATCAGTGGCAATCTTGGTGAGTGAATCATAGGCAACATCATTTGCACCATCTTTATAGGTAGGGATATCAACATCTGTTGCGGTAAATTCATCTATCACGCCAAGCGGGTTAAGCGTAAAATCATTGCTAGGCGTAAAGGTAGTATTATTACCATCGCCATCGCCATCCCCACTACCATCGCCATCTAGAATATTATTATTCGGATCAATGATAGTTCTTTCAGGAGTGCTACAGGCCGTTAGCGTAACGGAAAGCATAAGCAATATAATGGTTGAAAGTAGCAACTGTTTCATAGGATATTCTCTTGTAAAATTATATAAAAGTGCGGTATTATGCCAGTTATCCAATCTTTTTTCAATAAAAACAATCAAAGATTTATATATCTTTAATAATAATTGTTTTATAATTATATTATTCAATTTATAGTGCATAATTATATTATCAAAACGACAGTAAGATAATTTAACTATCCCAAAATGCGTTTTAATGTGCCTGCTTTTTGCATTTCATTGAAATTATCGGGCATTTCATCGCTAAGTTCGCGCAAACGTAAGTGATTCGTTACTGGTTTGATTCGCCCTGCCTCGCCTAGTGCCTGATGTCTTGCCCATACCGCATATTTTTTATTCACCTGATGCGGTTGATAGGTGCTGAAAATATCGGGTGGAATATCGCCTTCCTCGCGAAGCGCGCCATCGCGCACCGCCGCTTCATATAGTTCTTGCCCCGCTTCGGTGCGGATAATCACTGCATTTGTGCCTGCATCATCAGCGCAATTCCTTTGGGGTGAACCGCCTAGCCAACTATCAGCCGCGGCAATATCAGCCGCATCGCCAATCCCATCAGGGCAGATTTTACAGCGAAAGCCCAACTGCCAATGTTCTTCATCATCGCCCCAATAATCCAGATAGTGAAAGTTTTTGGTAACGCCCCCTGCCGTGATGGTAGTATCACCAGGGCAACCAAGCCCCCGATACCTTAATGCTTCAAGCTGTTCAGGCTGTAAATCATGTGCACGCATAAATTCATCATTCTTACTGGGTGGTGAAAACCCACCACATACCAATGTTAACCAGTATTTTACATGCTTATCAACCCGTTCATCATGGCGCGCATAGCTCCGCAAGGCATTAATATCGCATGGCTTGCCGATAAAGGCGGAATTCTGCCCGTTAGTTTCTGCTTGCGTTAGCACCGCTTTAATATCAAGCAGTGGCGCGCAAGGCGCATAGCGCGAACCAACGCCTGCCATCACATCGTCACGATTATAGCTGATATGCTGTTCGCCAAAATCAGGGTGTTTTGTGGCAGGTTTGGCATGAAGAATAAAATCCACGCGCTTGCTTTCTAACAAATAAATCGCCAAAGCGGTTAACACGCCACCTGTTGAGCCTTCATGGCGAACATGCTTATCGCCCGCATAGGCACGAATCATCCTTCGCCATACGCCCCATACATTATCCTCTTTGCTATCAGTGGCTATCAATTCACGCGGCAAACCATCCATGCGTGTGCCCGGGCAAATATCGTAAATTTTATCAACCAATTCCTTAGAAAGTGGCTGTTGCGCGATTGGGCGTTCATAACCTTGTGCGCCAGTTTTGCAAAATTTTAGCTTATCGCCCGCTACCGAAGCGCATAAGCCGCAACCGATACATAGATCTTGCTCAATAATCGCGTTAAATCTTTGGGTTTCTTCATCCATCTCAATCTCCCTTGAAACGCTCATTTTCAAAAATAATTTGTTATTCACTTTGACAAATTTTTTTTATAAAACATTGCGTCACGTCAAATAATATTTTATCCTATAGCATTATTATTGATATTACAAATATAGAGGTTATATCCAAACAATGTTAGTTAGTCAAAACCCAGTCTTTATTCCAGGTCCTACAAATATGCCCGAACATATCCGCAAAGCATGTGATATGGCAACGATTGACCACCGCTCACCCATTTTTGGCAAAATTTTACAGCCCGCGCGTGAGGGCGTTAAAAAAATCATCAAAAGTAACAATGCCGAGATTTTCATTTTTTCAGGCACTGGTACCGCTGGGTGGGAGACCGCTATCACCAATAGCCTATCAGCAGGTGACGCGGTAATTATCACCCGTAATGGCATGTTTTCGCATCGCTGGATTGATATGTGCCAAAGGCACGGTATTATTGTGCATGTGATTGAAGCAATATGGGGCGACCCGATTTCAGCGACAAAAATTGGCGACTTGTTAGAAGCCGATAATGATAACAAGATTAAAGCAGTGCTTGCCACCCATAACGAAACTGCCACTGGCGTAAAATCAGATATTGGCGCGATTCGCGGAGCGATGGATAGTGCCAAGCATGATGCGCTGTTATTGGTTGATGGCGTTAGCTCGGTTGCATCATTTGATTTTCGCTTTGATGAATGGCGCGTGGATATTTTGGTTGCTGGTTCGCAAAAAGGCTTTATGATGCCCCCTGGTTTGGCAATTGTTGGCTTTAGCGAAAAGGCGATGCAAGCCAATGAAAGCGCAACATTACCGCGCACCTATTTTGATATTCGCGATATGCATAAAAGCTATGCCAGTAATATGTATCCTTACACCCCGCCAGTCGGGCTGATGAATGGGTTGCATGTTGCTTGCAATACGCTACTGGAAGAAGGGCTAGATAATGTATTTGCCCGCCACCACCGTATTGCCGAAGGGGTGCGAACTGCCGTGAAAGCGTGGGGTTTACCAATTTGTGCAAACTCGCCCGATTGCTATTCTAACACCATCACTGCCATTCGTACGCCAGAGGGATTCGATTCTACCCAAATTATCAATCATGCCGCGCAGAAATATCAAGTCGCCTTTGGGATTGGGCTAGGCGATGTTGCAGGTAAAGTCTTTAGAATCGGTCATTTGGGCATGTTAACCGATGTGCTAGCGTTAAGTGGCATTGCCACTGCCGAAATGGTGATGGTAGATTTAGGGCTTGATGTAACATTAGGCTCTGGCGTTGCTGCCGCACAAGATTATTATAGAAATAACTCAGGATTATTATAGGAATAATTAATTACGATTAAAGTAACTCTACCATTAAAGGAAGTAACAATATGAAGCAACAAGGTAATTTGCTGATTCCTGAATTTCAGGATATGCTAGATGCCCATCAGCGCATCGAACCCTATATCCATCGCACGCCCGTGCTAACATCAAGTTTCTTAAATGAATTAACTGGCGCGCAACTATTTTTTAAGTGCGAGAATTTTCAAAAAGCTGGTGCGTTTAAGGTGCGCGGTGCCTGTAATGCGGTATTCGGGCTTGATGATGAAAAAGCCAAAATTGGCGTTGCCACCCATTCATCGGGTAATCATGCTTTATCGCTTTCTTACGCCGCTGGCAGAAGAGGCATTCCCTGCACGGTGGTGATGCCACATTCTGCGCCACAAGCCAAAAAAGACGCAGTGCGTGGCTATGGTGGCACGATAGTAGAATGCGAGCCTTCCACATCATCACGCGAGGCTACTTTTGCTAAAGTCGTTGAAGAAACAGGCGCTGATTTTGTGCATCCTTACAACGACCCGCGGGTGATTGCGGGGCAGGGCACATGTTCGCGCGAATTGATAGAACAAACCAACAGGTTGGATATGGTGATTGCACCCATCGGTGGTGGTGGTATGGTTTCTGGCACCTGCCTCACATTAAGCAATCTTGCGCCAGAGGTGAAAATCTATGCTGCCGAGCCTGAACAAGCCGATGATGCCTATCGCAGTTTTAAGGCGGGCAAGATTATCGCTGATGATGCGCCTGAAACCATTGCCGATGGTTTAAAAGTGCCGTTAAAAGATTTGACTTGGCATTTTGTATCAAATTATGTTACAGATATATTTACGGCAAGCGAACAAGAGATTATCGATTCGCTAAAGCTAACTCTTAAGAGAATGAAAATCGTCATCGAGCCAAGCTGTGCCGTACCGCTTGCGGTTATTCTTAAAAATAAAGAAATATTCCGTGGCAAAAAAGTAGGTGTTATTTTAACGGGCGGGAATGTTGATTTGCATAAAATGCCCCTCAATGACTAATAATACATGACTAATTTCTTTTGAAGGAGAGTAACGATGAATAAACCATTAAATATAAGTGAATTAGAAGTAGGCTATGATGTGCCTGCCAAGATTGGCATGGATGAAGCCGATATTCAAACACCTTGCTTGGTGTTGGATTTAGACGCGCTTGAATATAATATCAAAACAATGGGGCAATTCGCCAAAGATATGGGCATGCGTCTTAGAATTCACGGCAAAATGCACAAATCAGTTGATATTGCTTTATTGCAAGCAAAAATCGGTAATTCCTGCGGTGTATGCTGTCAAAAAGTATCGGAAGCCGAAGTATTCGTGCGTGGTGGTATAAAAGACGTGTTGGTATCTAACCAAGTGCGCGATGCCGCAAAAATTGACCGTCTTGCCCGTTTACCTAAATTAGGTGCGCGCACCATTTGCTGTGTTGACGATGTTGCCAATGTGGCTGACCTTTCAGCGGCGGCACAAAAACATGGTACGACTATCGAATGTCTGGTTGAGATTGATTGCGGTGCGGGGCGTTGCGGCGTACAAGCAGGGCAACCCGTTGTGGATATTGCCAAAGCGATTGACGCGGCAGCAGGCTTGAAATTTTCTGGCATTCAAGCCTATCAAGGCGCGATGCAACATATGGAGAATTATCAAGACCGTAAAGACAAAATTGATATTGCGGTAGCGATGGTGAAGCAAAGCGTTGATATGCTGAAAGCTGAAGGGCTAGAATGCGATATTGTTGGCGGTGGCGGCACTGGCTCATATTATTTTGAAGGCACTTCTGGCGTTTATAACGAATTGCAATGCGGTTCTTACGCATTTATGGATGTTGATTATCAACGCATTCGCGATGAAAAAGGCGATTTGATTTCTGAATTTAAGAATTCATTTTTTATTCTTACTTCGGTTATCTCACATGCCAAAGCCGATAAGGCGATTTGCGATGCAGGCTTAAAAGCGCAATCAGTGGATAGCGGTTTGCCAAAAATATTTGGCCGCGATGATGTTGAATATATCAAATGTTCTGATGAACATGGCGTGATTGCCGACCCCAATGGTGTGTTGAAAGTAAATGATAAATTGAAATTAATCCCTGGCCATTGCGACCCAACATGCAATGTGCATGATTGGTATGTGGGCGTTAGAAATGGCAAAGTGGAAACTGTATGGCCAGTCAGCGCACGCGGTAAAGCCTATTAACCAACAGATATGTTGTTATTGTCCCCTTTCAAAATTGAGAGGGGACATTTTATTATCCTTATATTATTTGAGAAAAAAATGATTATTGTTCCTGAAAATAAAATTGCCGACCTTATCACTGCCACTGATGCTTTTGATGCGATGGAAAAATTATTCGTATCAATGGCAAATGGTACTGCCTATAATTTTCCAGTGATTCGCGAAGCCATCGGTCATGCAGATGCGCTTTACGGCTTTAAGTCTGGTTTTGACCGCGAAGCATTGCAGTTGGGCTTAAAATCAGGCGGTTATTGGCCGGGTAATGCCGCTAAAGGGCTTACCAACCATCAATCCACCGTATTTTTATTTGATGCTGATACTGGCAAATGCAAGGCAGTTATAGGCGGTAACTTACTCACCGCATTACGCACTGCCGCCGCAAGTGCTGTTGCCACCGCGCATCTTGCCCGTGCTGATTCACAAGTGCTAGGCATTGTTGGCGCAGGGCATCAATCGGCGTTTCAATTGCGCGCCAATCTTGCTACCCGCAACTTCAAAAAAGTGATTGGCTGGAATCTGCATCCCGAAAAATTATCACGCCCTGCTAGCATCGCTGAAGAGGCAGGCTTGCCATTTGAAAGCGTATCGCTGGAAACATTAGGCGCACAAGCTGATGTTATCATCACCATCGCCTCTAGCTTTAAGCCAATTTTGCTTGATTTGCATATCAAAGCAGGCACGCATCTTTCTTGCATGGGCACCGATACCACAGGCAAGCAAGAAATTGATGCACAGATTGCCAAACGCGCGAAATTATATACCGATGAGATTGCACAATCTATCACGCTTGGTGAGTTTCAGCATCCAATTAACGAAAAGCTGATTAGTAATGATGATATTTGCCCGATTGGTAAAGCGATACAAGATAAAAAACTGGCGCGTACCAGTGATAGTGATATTACAATTTTTGACGGCACTGGCGTTGGCTTGCAAGATTTGGCAGTGGCATCACAAGTGGTTGAAAAAGCGATTGCGAATAATGTCGCTACTGAAATCGATTTTTAAGGAGATAAAAATGTCAGGATTTTTAACAACACATATTTTAGATACCGCCCGCGGTTGCCCCGCACAGGGTATTAAAATTGACCTTTACCGCATCAATGATGATGGCAGTGAAACGCATCTTAATCAGCTGATTACCAATGATGATGGGCGCACCGATAGCCAGATATTAGGCAAAGATGATTTCAAGCAAGGCGATTATAAATTGATTTTTCATGTCAAAGATTACCATATCAGTAATGGTTTAGTGACTGAAGATAATATTTTTCTTACCCAAGTGCCACTCATATTTACCATGAGCGAAGATGCCCATTACCATGTGCCGTTATTGCTTTCGCCCTTTTCTTATTCCACCTATCGTGGCAGCTGATTGGCGTTTAACAATTTAACGCGGGTTGTAATGAGGAAGCTGTTCAATAATTCGTGGCTTTAAGAAATCCATTAGGGCGCGCACTTTTACATCTTGATAACGCTTATGGTTATAGATAAAAGCAAGCTCGGCATCAAGTGGTGGGTTTGCTTTGCACACCTGCACCAGCGCACCACTATCAAGATAATGTTGCACCTCAAATAACGGGCGCATGATCACGCCATTCCCTTCCAATGCCCACATCAGCAAAACTTCGCTATGGTCGGTTTCATACTGACCTTGCACTGTAAATTTTTTAGGACCTTCTTCGGTTTGCAACGTCCAGCGATATTCCCTTGCGCCCGGAAAACGCAAATTAAGGCATAAATGCTTTTTGCCTGCCCATAAATCATCACCTGTTTCTGGGTGTCCGTGCTTTGCAATATAAGAAGGCGCGGCACATAACACACGTGGGCAGTTGGCAACTGATAAAATGCGTAAGCTACTATCAGGCGGACGTCCTAAATATAATGCAACATCAATTTTATCTTGCATAATATCAAGTGCCCTATCGGTGAGGCGTAAACGCAAATGCACCAAAGGGTTTTCTTTACCAAATTCTAACAATAATGGTGCGATGATTTTGCTGCCAACCCCCAACGGTGCTGATAAAAACAGACTGCCTTTGGCAATCTGGGTCATATCCTGCACGGCTTGTTCGGCATCATCAATGGTATTAAGCACATTGATGGCTTTTTCGTAAAATAGCTCGCCTTGTTCTGTGGGGATTAGTTTGCGGGTGGTGCGGCGAAATAATCTGGTGTTAAGATGCTGTTCTAATTTTAAGATACGTGACGACACAACCGCCGCCGAAACACGTAAATCGCGCCCTGCGGCTGAAAGACTCCCTAAATCATAGGTTCTAACAAAAGTTTTTATATTATCAATGTAAGACATAACGTACTAATAGTTATATATATGTTTGACGATTCTAGCAAGCAAAAAAATCCCCCTTCTCAATTTCTTAAAAAGGGGGATTTCATAATTATCGCGTCAATTATTAGACTTCCGAATGTAAATTATCCTCAGGCAGAAGAAGATTTAGCACAACTGCAATAAATGCCGCTGGTAATAAACCACTCACCATAATAATTCTAAGCGTATCAGGTAGATATTGCACTGCTTTTGGCTCGATTTGAAGTCCGAAACCAATTGTGAGTGCTACCGCAAAAATCATCATATTTCTACGCGTCCAATCCACTTGTGATAAAATTGAAAGACCTGCTGAAACCACCATGCCAAACATGACAATCACACCACCGCCTAATACTTCAATTGGTATGGTACGAATAATACCACCAATTTTTGGTATCAAACCGCAGACAATCAGGAATATGGCACCAATGGTTACCACATGGCGCGACATAACCCGCGTCATGGCAACCAGACCAACATTCTGACTGAATGACGTATTTGGCAAACTACCAAACAAGCCAGCAACCGCTGTACCAACACCATCGGCGAAAGTTGCGCCTTCAATTTCCTTATCGGTCGCTTCACGTTGTGCACCACCTTTGGTAACACCTGAAACATCACCTACTGTTTCAATTGCTGAAACGATAGACATCATACAAAAACCAATAATAGCAGCGAATGAAAATTCAATGCCATACTTAAATGGAATTGGTAGTGCAAACGCTTTTGCATTACCAAATGATGATGCGATTGAACTTACTGGTAACACGCCTAAAATAATGGCCAGAATATAACCAACAATAATGCCGATCAATGCCGCTGCTGCTGATATAAAGCCACGGAACCAAAATTTAATGCCGAATGTAACCACAACCACACTCAAGGCAAGCAACCAATTGATAGCAGAACCATATTCAGGCGTATTAATCGCAGGCACACCGCCAGCAGAATATTGAATTGCCACTTTCACCAAGGCCAGACCAATCATCACCACAACCAAGCCAGTAACCAAAGGTGGTAAGGCAAAACGAATCTTACCAATGAAAAAGCCTAAACATGCGTGAAATAAGCCACCTACCACAACACCCGTGAACAAGGCTGCCAACGCATCAACGCCTTTGCCTGCCACTAATGGTATCATAATCGGCACAAACGCAAAACTGGTGCCTTGCACAATCGGTAAGCCTGCGCCAATCGGACCAAGCGTTACAGTTTGCAACAAGGTTGCCACACCTGCGAATAACATCGCCATTTGAATCAAATATAATAATTCTGGAAAATCGGGGGAGTTAGACCCAAACCCGAAACCAGCCGCACCTGCCACAATAATCGCCGGCGTAACATTTGAGACAAACATTGCTAAAACATGTTGTATCCCAAGCGGTATCGCCTTTGCCAATGGTGGCGTATAATTAGGATCTCTTAAATCCACTTGTGTATCAGCCATATCTTTTTCTCCTTATAAAAAGTTTGACCATGATGGAACTATTCCATCATTGCCCCTATGTTGCCACATTTTATTACAAAAAATCAAGTTTTTCCACAAAATAAGGCACATCGAAGCAATATTCTTGTAAATTTGCGCGTTCCCCAATCCAATCCACCACCGCAAATAAGCGAAATTCATCTGTTTCATCTGCATCACCATTACCTTTTAAGGGGCAGAGCGGTGCGTGCCAGATATTGCGATGAATATTGATAGATTGACCGATTTGCGTCACAAATGCTTGTAAGTTACACGGTTTGCCATTATCATCTTGTGCCACCACCACCAAAAAACGGCTAATAAGATTTTGACTAACAGGGATAAAAGCCTGCGAGCCAAGCGGGTGACGTTCAAGAAGGTCAACTTCAATCGGTAACGAAAATATTTCAGAGTTAAACAGGCTAATGCCCGCCCTACCCTTATCTTTGGCTTTAACGTTGTCATCATCGGCAAAATCAAGTTTTGCTAAATCGTGATAACGACCGCATTTGCCTTTATTAATCAGTTTTGATGCCTCACCCGATATTTCCAACACATCGCCGAATGGAGCGAAGGCTTCTTTCGTTAATATCTGTGCCGTTAACATTTTGTCGGGTAATTTTTGCATCATTTCATCAATCAAGGTAATAATTCGGTTAGGCGCAACTGCGCGATACGTTCCACCTGCTTACAGGCTTCTTCAAATTCAACGGCGCTATCGCTGGCAAACCGCGTTTGGAATTTTTGCAAAATGCTGGCTTTGTTATTATCACGGGCAGCAATGATAAAAGGGAAGCCATGCTTTGCCTGATAGTCAGTATTCAGCTTGGTGAATAAAGCGCGTTCATCATCTGATAACATGCCAAGACCCGCTGATTTTTGTTCGGATGTCGATTCTTTTGTCAGCTTGCCCGCAGCCGCAATTTTGCCCGCCAAATCAGGATGTGCTAGCAACACTTTCAATCTTTCATCGTAAGAAGCACCGCGAAACACGCGCACCATTGCATGATGTAAACCAACTGCCGTATCATGCGCGTATCCTAATTCTGAGGCAAAGGCGCGTTCAGCAATCCATGCAGAATGTTCGAAAATACCACCAAATTTTGCGATAAAATCTTGTTTTTCTATTGCGCTAGGGCGTTGATAGGCATAAGGCGGATGATTTTTCTTCCAATGAAGTGCAATCTCTAACCGTGTCGGGAACCACACATCAACCTTGCTACTGGCATATTCCATGAAGCGACGCAACGCCATAATGCGCCCTGCCCGTCCTATCAATCTGCAATGCAAACCGATTGATAGCATTTTAGGAAAACCCTCGCAGCCTTCTTGATAAAGCGCATCAAAACTATCTTTCAAATAGGTAAAAAATTGGTCGCCACAATTAAAACCGCCAGCGATTGCAAACCGCATATCGTTACTATCCAATGTGTATGGCACAATAAGCTGTTCGCGCCCATCACAATTTTGCCAATAGGGCAAATCATCAGCATAAGCATCTGACGCATATTCAAACCCGCCCTCTTCTGCCACCAAATCAAGCGTATTGATCGAACTTCTACCCGTATACCAACCAAGCGGGCGCGACCCCGTTATTTCTTTATGCAACTGAATCGCCTGCGCCATATGGGCGCGTTCCTCTTCCTTGCTAAAATCCTTATATTCAATCCATTTCAAGCCATGACATGCCATTTCCCAGCCCGCTTCCACCATCGCGCAAGTTTGTTCGGGGTTGCGTGCCAATGCGGTGGCAACGCCATAGACTGTTGGCTTTATCTTAAATTCATCAAATAAGCGTTTCACGCGCCAAAAGCCAGCGCGCGCACCATATTCATAAATGGATTCCATATTCATATGACGCATATTTTGCCAATTTGCCGCACCAACAATTTCTGATAAAAAAGCTTCTGATTGATTATCGCCATGCAAGATGCAATTTTCGCCGCCCTCTTCATAATTGACAACGAATTGCACTGCAATTTTGGCGTTATTGGGCCAACTCACTTTTGGTGGCTCTTCACCATATCCTCGCAAATCCCGAGAATAGCGCATACTCAATCTCCCTAATATGTTTAAGGTTTTAGTTTTTCTGTATGTTGCCAATATAATAACAAATATTTTTTGTCAATGCACCCAATTTTTATTTGAAAATCCTTGCTAATTTCTTTGATTCACTTAACGCAATGTTTTTCATATAATAGCATATATTATAATTTGGGGCATTGTTAGGAGAATAATATGCAATTTATCATGACTTTTGGATTAGAATGGCTAGAAATCGCCTTTCGCTGGACGCATATCATTGTTGGTATCGCGTGGATTGGCTCATCATTTTATTTTATCGCGCTAGATTTAGGTTTGCGCAAAGGCGATAACCTTGCAAAAAAAGCGCATGGCGAACAATGGCAAGTGCATGGCGGTGGTTTTTACCATATCCAGAAATATCTTGTGGCGCCTGAAAAACTGCCCGAAAGGCTGATTTGGTTTAAGTGGGAAAGCTATAGCACATGGTTGACTGGCTTTGCCTTGCTCATCATTACCTATTATTTTTCAGCCGATACGTTGCTGATTGACCCCTATAAAAATGGTTTATTGGCATGGCAGGCGATTATCATCTCGCTTCTTTCAATCGCTTTAGGATGGATTGTTTATAATACTATCTGCAAGTCAAAATTTGGCGATGATAATACCCGTCTGATGATTTTGCTTTATATTATTTTAGTCGCAATGGCATGGGGCTATACGCAGGTTTTTTCTGACCGTGCCGCTTTCTTGCATTTGGGTGCATTCACTGCCACCATTATGAGTGCCAATGTGTTTTTTATCATCATTCCTAATCAAAAAATTGTGGTAGATGATTTAAAAGCAGGCCGCACCCCCGATGCGAAATATGGCAAAATTGCCAAGCAACGTTCCACCCATAATAATTATCTCACCTTGCCGGTGATTTTCTTCATGATGTCGAATCACTATCCGTTAGCATTCGGCACTGAATATAACTGGATTATTGCCGCCTTAATCTTCTTAATGGGCGTTACGATTCGGCACTTCTTTAACACGCATCATGGGCAGGATAAATTATTATGGTGGACATGGGGGGCAACAGCCGCCTTGTTCCTTGCAATTATCTTGCTTTCCACACAAACGGGTAAGTTAAATCTAGCGAATGATGAAGAAACGGCTGTTTTCACGCCGAATCAGCAAATTTTGATTGACCATGAATTATATGAGGATGTAAAAGTAACCATGCTAGGCAGATGTTCCATGTGCCATGCTGCCGAGCCTTTTTATAGCGAGCGCACCCTATGGGCGCCCAATGGCGCGAAATTAGATAATGATAAAGATATTGTGCGGCACGCCAAAGATATTTATTTACATGCAGGGCTTACCCGCTCTATGCCACCTGCCAATGTTTCATTCATGGAAGATAGCGAACGCAAACTAATCATTGATTGGTATGAACAAAGCATGGCAAAATAATATCATTATGACTTCTTATTATGCACCACAAGGTGGCTTACCATCGCAGAATGAACTCATCACCAGCCGCGCTGTGTTCACCGAAAATTATGCGGTGATACCAAAAGGGGTGATGTGTGATATTGTGACCAGCTATTTGCCACATTGGCACAATATGCGCTGTTGGATTTTGGCGCGACCGCTTTCTGGCTTTGCCGAAACATTCTCGCAATATATTGTTGAGTTACAAGAAAAAGGTGGCAGTGATAATCCTGAATCTGATAAATCTGCCGAAGCGGTGTTATTTGTGGTGGAAGGCAATATCACCCTCACCATTGAGGGTAAAGCGCACCAATTAGAAACAGGTGGCTATGCCTATCTGCCCCCCGCATGTGATTGGCAGATTCGCAATAATGATAGTAAAAAAGCAGTGTTTCATTGGATTCGTAAAGCCTATGAACAAGTAGATGGCATTGCTATCCCAGAAGCCTTCGTTACCAACGAAAAAGATATTACCCCAACCATCATGCCCGATACCAACGCATGGAGTACCACGCGCTTTACTGACCCGCAAGATTTAAGGCATGATATGCACGTTAATATTGTTAATCTGAAACCGGGCGGCAAGGTGAGTTTTGCCGAAACCCATGTGATGGAACATGGGCTTTATGTGTTGCAAGGCATGGCGGTGTATCTGTTGAATCAAGATTGGGTGGAAGTGGAAGCAGGTGACTTTATGTGGTTGCGCGCCTTTTGTCCGCAGGCTTGCTATGCGGGGGGCAGTGACATGTTCCGCTATTTACTATATAAAGATGTTAATCGACAAGTTAAGTTGACATTGTAAAAAACCTATGCTATAAACATGGCACGGTGTTAAACTCTTTAATAGCAGACAGACTGCTGATATAAAATTATGAGTGATTTATTATTTCGCTGTTCGGTTGACGGACAGGATAAAATATTTACATCGGAATGCAATTTATTTTTAAGCAAATTAATAGAAAATTTTGCTAACCCGATTCGCGAGGTCTTGCAAGCGCGTCAAACACGTCAGCAAGCTTTTGATGCTGGCGACATGCCAGATTTTGACCCCACAACAGCCGCTATTCGCAACCAAGATTGGCAAGTTGCCCCGCTACCTGCCGATTTACAAGACCGCAGGCTGGAAATTACGGGTCCGCCATCTGATAAAAAAATGGTGATTAACGCGCTCAATGCCAATGTAAAATGTTTCATGGCTGATTTTGAAGATTCCATGTCGCCGATTTGGAAAAATGTGGTGGCAGGGCAAATCAATTTACGCGATGCTGTGCGTGGCACTATCAGTTACGATGCACCCGATACGGGCAAACATTATCAGCTAAATGATGAAACCGCTTTGTTGCTGTGCCGTGTGCGCGGGCTACATCTGCCCGAAGCGCATATCACTTTTAATGGCGACATTGTGCCTGCTTGCCTGATAGATTTTGGTTGTTATTTGTTTCACAACCATCAAGCTTTGCGCGATAAAGGCACGGGCGTTTATTATTATATCCCGAAATTAGAACATTATACCGAAGCCAGAATCTGGGCAAATATTTTTGCCTTTGCAGAAAATGAATTACAACTGCCAAAAAGCACGATTCGCGCCACCATGCTGATTGAAACTTTTCCTGCTGTGTTTCAGATGGATGAAATATTGTACGAATTGCGCGATTATGCAGCCGCCTTAAATTGTGGGCGTTGGGATTATATTTTCAGCTTCATCAAAACCTTGGGTTTGCATAAGCAATTTTTGCTTGCCGACCGTAGCACCCTCACCATGAATGCGCCGTTTCTTTCGGCTTATTCGCGCTTGCTAATTAAAACCTGTCATAGGCGTGGCGTGTTGGCGATGGGCGGTATGGCGGCCTTTATCCCCTCACGTGACGAGGCGGTGAATAAGCTTGCGATGCAAAAAGTGCAGAACGATAAGACCCTGGAAGCTAATAACGGACATGATGGCACATGGATTGCCCACCCTGGTCTTGCGCCGATTGCCTATGATGCGTTTAACGCGGTGTTAGGGGATAATAAAAACCAGATGAGCATCACCCGTGCGAATGATAACATCACTACTCAAGATTTATATGAGTTGCCTGAATTTAATGCAAGCGAAGCTTCGGTGCGCGATAATATTAAAATCGCGTTGCAATATATTGAGGCATGGCTTGATGGCGATGGCTGTCGGGCGATTTATAATTTGATGGAAGATGCGGCAACGGCTGAAATATCGCGTTCGTCAATCTGGCAACTTGCGAAACATCAGGCGGTGCTAGATAGCGGTAAAATTATGGATAAAGCAACCATCACCACATTGATTGATGAAGAAGTTTTGGTGGTGAAACAAGAATTAGGCGAAAGATTTAACGAAACAGGCTTTGCCAAAGCAAGAGATATATTCGAAGCACTCATCTTCACCGATAATTGCCCAAGCTTCTTAACGCTCCCTTGCTATGATGAGATTGTGGCGGGCGATTAAAATGCTATCATTGCATTAAGCAATCTCTTTGACATTATAGTTTAGATACTTTATAACAGCCATAAAAATAACATCTCGTTAATAAAAATGGATGAATAATGAAAATAACATTATGAAAACATTCAACTTGCATAAATTATACAACATTATATTTTTGACATTACAAGATAAAGATAAATGTCTTAAAGTTGCATGTCTATTAGGTTTTATTTATTTTATTATATCCTTTATAACACAAAATCCCGCCATTTTAACATTAGTATTGGGGCAACAACCGCTCGTTAAAGAAACGGGCTATCTCAATATGCCAGTCATCAAAATGGCAGTATACCCTTTCATATTGCATATATCGCAAATGATTGGTTTAACCATCAATCAAATATACTATCTACAACTTTTATTCTTTTCCATCGCTCTGGCTTATTTACTCTATTATTTATTATATTTCCGCAAGCCATTTATCATGGTGATGATATTCTTTATTGCAATTACCATTAATTTTTATATTGCGCGTTTTCATTTTGCTTTAATCACAGAAAGCTTTAGCTTTTCAGTCATTTGCTTATTTTTAGCCAACTGGTTGAAATATTTTCATTCCCATAAAATAAAAGATTTAATATGGACTGGAATATTTGTAGGCTTATTATTAACGATAAGGCTTGCTTTTCTACCTTTTCTGGTGGGAATAATCTGTTCTACATGTCTGTTAAAAATATCATTAACCGCTCCATATCCATGGCGTGATACCGTTAAAAAAACCTTGTTGGGGGTAATATTACCCGTTCTAGCCATGCAGTTGCTAGAAAACGCAATCTTTTTTTCTTATCATGATAAACGCAGCAGCAACATAGTACGTGACCATAGCTATGGCAGAGCCTTTACTTTTATTTTATTGAAAGACTTTTCTCCTGATAATGTGTCGCCTCCGATAAAACCGATTATCACACAAGCACAACAAGAATTTAGCGCGGTAACAACTTGGTACCAGAATCTCAAAATAAATGGTATCAATCAAACTTGTGCAAAATTAAGATTTTACGGCATGATTGAAGATTTTTCATATACTGGGAATAGAAAATTCTTAAATGAGGCATTCAGAGAATTGGTTAAAAAAAGCGATGCTACAAGCCATATTGTTCAAAAATCTGTTGGCATAAGCACCTTGCTTAAAAATCCAGATTTATGGTTACGTAGTAGTATCATTCACTATTTTGGTAGCTTTTGTTTAGGGGTGGCAGGTAATTTTCCGCAATATTATGATGCTGAAATTTTATCTGCATTATTTCCTAATTTTAATCCTCCTAAATATCCTATTATCCTTTATTATGCCTTTGTTGCTTTAGGGATGGCATTATTCTTCGTCACACTATTCTATGGCGGATTGTTTATATGGGTTTGCATTGGTAAATTTTATCAAAAACTTCCCGCTAAATTCAAAGCACCATCACTGGCAAAAAATGAGATATTCGCCATGCATCTATTATTATGGATACAAGGCTATCAAATATTTACGTCATTAACGGCAACATTTACCCCACGCTATTTAATGATTAGCTACCCGATGACTATTTTGGCATTGCTACTGATTGGCTTTGCTTGGATAAAACGGTTGCATAAGAGATGATATTATTTACATTCTATAACAAAAATTGATGAAGAGCTTTTGGTGGTGAAACAAGAATTAGACGCGACATTTAACGAAACAGGCTTTGCCAAAGCAAGAAATATATTTTAGGCACTCATCTTCACCGATAATTGCCCAAGCTTCTTAACCTTGCCGTGACACTCACCTCCTTCCCTCGTCATTCCGTGCCGATCCCACTATGTACCATCGGCAAGGTGAGCGCGCCATCGGTACAAGCGCGAGCCTTGCTAACTATTGAGAAGGGATAAGAGGGAATCCACAATGCAGGGGCAAAGCCCCTACAAGAATACAGCCCTTGTGTTGATTACTCTCGACAAGCACCTCCGCTAGTTTTGAGTAATCTAGCGACACGCTAGGTATGGGTATTGAGTATGGCGGGGGGATTATCAAGGGGGGTTCTGGCAAGAGGCGTCTGCTTGGCAAATTGTCCAACGGACATAAATTTGACAAGCGCGCATCGAGAAGCCAGACCGCACCCCCCTTGATACTATGAAAGCCATAGCAACACGCCCCCCATATATTAATGTATCGCAACACGCACTTCTGCCAGTATTGACGAATCTAACAACATACTCCGCACTTTGTGCCACACGCCCCGAAAACGCACTCCTTGATATTATGAAAAAATCTTTGTTTTTATATTTATTAAGAATGAGGTATCCTTAAATAATATTAATATAATTTTATTAGCATAATTGTTAGAAATAAAATAAAATGAAGCTAACCTATAATTTAACTAGCAAAGCAAGATAGAAATAGTAGATTAAAAAATGGAAAATAATATTATTATAACAAGAGATAATGCAGAAAAATATTTGGATGAAATTATTTTGGAAACGGATAAACATAAAAATGAATTTGGTTTTTTACCATTCTCTGCTTATAAAGCTTTTGCTGATAAAAAAAATATTTATGTTGCATTAGTAAAGGATAAATATGCTGGACATATTTTAGTTAATACTCCTAATGGGACAGAGGCTAAAATTAGACAAACCTATTGCAAAACAGAGTATAGAAAAGAAGGAATAGCTTCTAAACTTATTGAAACGCTTATAAAAGATTTAGAAAAGAAAAATTATTTATCAGTTACTGCGCGGATAGCATCAGAATTAGAGGTGGCAAATCATTTTTATAAAAAGCATGGTTTCCACTTAATAAAAACTGTTGAGGGTGGTAAAGTAAAAAAGCGCAGTATTAATATAAGATGCAAATCGTTAGATACAAATAATCTCTTTTCTAATGACCCTTTGTGGGTGCAACAAGCTGAAACGATACCTACATTTGATATTGTATCTACGACATCATTAAAAAAAACTGAAAAATTTATTCTTGATGTTAATGTTATTTTAGATGCTTGTAACACTGACCGCGAAGCACATTACGATGCTTCTTATATTTTATGTAGCGCATTATCTCATAAGTTTAAGATATATATCACCCATGAATGTAAGAAAGAATTAGCAAGGCATGAAAGAGAAAATGACCCACTATTAGCCTTTACAAAAACCGCCCCTCTTCTTAATTATAAGAACCAACAAAAATATGAAGAAAATACCAACAGCATTTTGAAAATTATTTTTAATAAAACCAGTTTTAGCGATAGAGAAGTATCAGATGCAAAACATTTAGCAATTGCAGTTGACAATAGGGTGGATGGTTTTATTACGCGAGATGAGAAAATAATCAAAGCAAGTAAAAAATTGCGTGAAAGATACAACATATCAGTAATACATCCAGATGATATTGTTCGTTCGTATGAAAATGAGATGGTCATTCCTACATACCTCTATTCAGAGAAACAGTCAATTCTTATTGAAGATGATATCACACAATATCATGATATAATTAGTAGCCGACTAGCAGATACAAATCATAGACAAGATATTAATAGCGGTATTATCATTAAAGAAGATAATATTATTGTTACGATTTTACTTTATGAGCAAATAAATAAATTTACATATAATTTGTTTTTAATAATTCTTGATAATGTAGCAGATATTTCTGCGATTGCAATAGAGCTAGCAATTAATAAATTTATTGATTCAATTACGGATAAACTTCCAGTTATTATTGATTTAACTATAATCGCAACAGCAGATTTAAGATTGACGATGTTGTTAAAGGAATTAGGTTTTCAAAAAAAAGGTGAACAACGTTTTGAAAAATTAGTGATAGGAAAAATCTTGTTTAATGATAATTGGGCAAGCATCACTAAACAAATTGCAGAAAATTCAAAATTGAAATTCGCCTCTACCTTGCCAAAATACACTGATTCACGACAATTAATAATACTTCATGATGATAATAAACAAGTCAATTTTCCATATGAACATTACTATCATTATTTTTCACCTATCATGCTTGTTTTGCCACAACAAAAAGGGTTGATAATTCCAATAAGGAAACAATTTGCTGAAAAACTTTTGATAGCGCCTCACACATTATTTGATGGTATAAATCCAGTAATATATTCAAAAAAAATATATTACATTGATGCTAGTAGGAAAAAAATCTTCAACCAACCAAGACAACCTTTGCTATTTTATGAATCTAATAAAGATGGTGGCAAAAAAGCAATAATTGGCATAGCCAGTTTTAGGGAGTGTTTTCCACATATTGACGGATATTACAACGATAGGGGAGTTCTAAATGATAAATTTTCTGCCATTAATAAAATAGAACGCTTGCAGATTGTCATTGAATTTGATAATTTTATCGCGTTTAGAAACCCTATATCTTTTAAGCAATTAAATGAGATGGGAATTGCAAAACCAGCCGCTAACTTTGTAACTGTTAGTGAGATTGGCTATCATAATTTAATTAAAATTATAAGGATTGGCACTGAATAGAAATGACTGACAATATTTTAATATCAATTCATAACACGCATATCAATAACATTCTTGCAGGCAACAAAACAATTGAGTTGCGAAGACGCACTATTCATGTCAAAAATGGGACAGGTTTGTGGATATATAATACAATGCCCTTCGGGCGATTAGAAGCTTATGCTGTAATATCTAATGTTCATACTGATACCCCTTGCAATATTTGGAGTAAGCATAAGAAGCAAGTAGGTATACCAAAAAAAATATATGATGAGTATTTTGCTGATAGTAACATAGCATGTGCGATTGAATTAGATAAAATTATAAAAGTAAAAAAAACATTAGATCTACGAACAATCAGGGAAGAATTAGGAAGTTTTCACCCCCCTCAATTCTTCAAACGTTTGGACAATGATAGCAAAGAGTTAGACTTATTTGTGTGTGCTTTGAATTGCTAATTATATGCGATAAAAAATATTAACAAAGATACTATGATACACCTCAATAAAATCTCTCTCTATCATAACCCCAACACAGCCACCGTGCATGCCTCATCACATTATTATATGGGGGGCTTTGCGGCTTGGCGTCATAGTATCAAGGGGGGGGGGCGACTTCACTTCTCGGTCGCGAGGCATAAGCCCGCTCCCTTGTGAAGACCCCCCTTGATAATCCCCCCGCCTTGCTCAAAACTAGAATATCGCATGTTGCGATTACTCAATACTAGCGATGGTGTGAGTTTCGTCATACGCATCACAAAATCTGTATTTTTGTGGGGCTTGCCCCGCATTGTGGATTCCCTCTTATCCCCTCTTAATAGTTAGCAAGGTTCGCGCTTGTACCAGTGGCGCGCTCACCTTGCCGATGGTACTATAGTGGCGTAAAATTGCACATTGGCAGGGAACGACGAAAGAGAGTAGCGTGTCGCACACGGGATTTCGGCAGGCTCAATCACCTACGCAGATGTTACTCCGCCGCGACTGCCGATAAAGACGAAAGCGCACTAATCGGGTGCGCTAAGCGACTCACCATTTCGTGAGGTATCACATGGAAGAAATAGTCGCGTTGAATTTCCCAATCAAGCAAGATATTCTCCGCATGTTTTGACCCTGTTAGGCGATGATGCGTTTCAATTTTTTGCTTAATATGCGCTTGCCAAAAATCATCAGTAGCAGGCACAAAATGCACCGATTCTTGATTGATGAGATGCTCTGAATCAGCCAAATCCTTGCCATATAAAAACGCGTGACCGCCCGTCATGCCCGCGCCAAAATTACGCCCAATCGCGCCCAACACCAGCACCTCGCCACCCGTCATATACTCACAGCCATTATTGCCGATGCCCTCAACCACCGCATTCGCGCCCGAATTACGCACCGCAAACCTTTGCCCCGCCGTGCCTGCCGCATACAGCTTGCCCGCCGTTGCGCCATACAGCACCGTATTGCCCATAATGCTATTTTGGTTTGAAGCAATACTTGCCCGCCTATAAGGGTGGATAATAATAATCCCGCCCGAAAGCCCTTTGCCGACATAATCATTGGCATCGCCCGTAAGATGCAGGGTTAGCCCCTTCACCGCAAACGCGCCAAATGATTGCCCCGCCCAGCCTTTCAATTTAAGATAAAGCTGATTATCGGGTAATTTATCCATGCCATATTTGCGCGTGATTGCCGAACTTAACCTTGCGCCCACCGTGCGGTCGGTATTGCGAATGTTGTAAGAAAGCTCGATTTTCTCATTATGGTCAAAAAATGGCTTGGCATCTTTAATCATCTGGATATCCACGCCATCAGGCACGGGGTTACGCGTTTCGCGCTTGCAAATTTGATTTTTCTGCTCCATCTTAAACAGTAACGCATTCAAATCCAAATCATCTAAATCCACATTGCCACGCGAGACCTGCCATAATAAATCGGTGCGACCAATCACTTCTTCCAGCGATGAAACGCCAAGCGATGATAGAATATCGCGCACTTCTTCAGCAATGAAAGTCATTAAGTTAATCACTTTTTCTGGCGTGCCCGTAAATTTTTCGCGCAAACTCTCATCTTGCGTACAAACCCCAACAGGGCAAGTGTTAGAATGGCACTGCCTCACCATGATACAGCCCATCGCCACCAAAGCGGCTGTGCCGATACCATATTCTTCCGCGCCCAATATCGCCGCCATCACCACATCGCGCCCTGTTTTGATACCGCCATCGGTGCGTAACTTTACCTTATGGCGCAGATTATTTAGCATGAGCACCTGATGCACTTCGCTTAAGCCCATCTCCCACGGTAGTCCCGCATATTTGATAGATGATTGCGGCGATGCGCCCGTGCCACCCGAATGCCCCGAAATCAAAATCGTATCAGCATGGGCTTTGGCAACCCCTGCTGCCACCGTGCCAATGCCCGAACGCGCAACCAGTTTGACGCACACTTCCGCATCAGGGTTAATCTGTTTCAAATCATAAATCAGCTGTGCCAAATCTTCGATAGAATAAATATCGTGATGCGGTGGTGGGCTAATCAAGGTTACGCCTTCGGTGGAATGCCGAAGCCGTGCAATCAGCGGTGATACTTTATGTCCCGGTAATTGTCCGCCCTCGCCCGGTTTTGCACCTTGCGCCATTTTGATTTCAATCTCGCGGCAATTATTGAGATATTCTGCCGTTACCCCAAACCTGCCCGATGCCACCTGCTTAATGGCAGAGCTAGCATTATCGCCATTGCTTCGTGGCGTAAAGCGTGCTTTATCTTCACCGCCCTCGCCCGAATCTGAACGCGCACCAATGCGGTTCATGGCAATCGCCAAAGTTTCATGCGCTTCGGGGCTAAGCGCGCCTAGTGAAATGCCGGGCGCAATGAATTTTTTACGAATTTCAGTTACCGAACTGACATGTTCAAGCGGAATCGCATTGACTTTTTCGTAGCGGAAATCCAACAAATCGCGTAAGAAAATCGGCTTCATACTATGAATGCCCTTGCTATATTTTTGCCATAATTCGTAAGAATTACGCCCGACCGCTTCTTGCATCACATGCATCATTTTGCCATCCCAGCCATGCACATCGCCAGAGCTACGCGCTTTGAGAAAGCCACCAATCGGCAGTAAATTATCACCGCCAGCAAAGGCTTTCTGATGCTGATTTATCACTTTTTTCTGTAGCCCGCTTAAGCCAACGCCCGATATGCGCGATGGTAGTCCCGGAAAAAATTCTGCCACTAACGAGCGCGATAACCCAACCGCTTCAAAATTATAACCGCCCCGATAAGCACCAATAATGGAAATCCCCATTTTAGAGATGATTTTTAGCAAACCTGCATCTATGCCCATGCGGTAATTATCTAGCAATTTACCCGCTTCAATATCACCAAAACGCCCTGCGCCATGCAGGCTTAACAATGTTTGTTCCGTTAGCCATGGGAAGATAGTGGTTGCCCCTACCCCAATCAGCACTGCCACATTATGCACATCGTAACATTCTGCGGTTTCCACATTAAGCGAACAATAGCTACGCAAGCCTAAATCCAACAAATGCGAATGAATTGCACTGGTTGCCAAAATCATCGGGATAATGGCTTTATCTTCGCTCACCTGCCTATCGGTGAGGAATAAATGTATCTTACCCGAACGCGCATATTGTTCGGCTTCGGTACGGATTCTATGCAAGGCATCGCGCAACCCATACAGGCTATCGGCTTGAAATGTGCAATCTATCATCGCGGTTGCTGTTTTTGGTAATATTTTCTTTAATGCCACACTGCGACCGCTTAAAATAATCGGCGATTCTAATTGCACAATCACATCATCATGGTTTTTATCATCGCCTAGAATATTGCCCTGATTGCCCAGATGGGTGCGTAGGCTCATCACATAGCGTTCGCGCAAAGAATCCAGTGGCGGGTTGGTGACTTGCGAAAAATCTTGCCTAAAATAATGATGCAAAGGGCGGTAATGGTCGGTCAAAACAGCAAGTGGACTATCATCACCCATCGACCCCGTTGGCTCTTTACCCTCTTCGGCAATTGGAAACAGAGTCATTTCAATATCTTCAATCGTCCAGCCCACCTGCATTTGATGGCGCAATAAATCTTGCTTTGCCAATGATGCTTTTTGCAATGGCTGAATTTTCATATCTTTCATGCGCTTGATATTGCTAACGCGCTTACCATAATCTTGTCGCTTGGCGATAATCATTTTCAAATCATCATCACCATATAATTTGCCCTGCTTAAAATTAAGTGCCAGCATCTCACCTGCACCAATGATACCATTTCTTTCAATCTGTGCGGGGTCAATCGCCACCATGCCTGTTTCAGACCCCATCACCAAAAAACCATCTTTGGTAACGCTATAACGCAACGGACGAAAACCAGAACGGTCAAGCCCGCCTAACAGCCAATCGCCAAAATAGCCGCAAATGGCAGCTGGCCCATCCCATGGTTCTACCACACGGCTTACCCAGCGATAGAAATCAACCAGTTTTTTCGGCAAATGGTCACGATTAAGCTCCCACGCTTCGGGCATCAGCATTGATTTTACTTCTGGCAGGCTACGTTCGGCATCGGTTTGCAACATAATTTCAAAGCAATTATCAAGCGCAGCACTATCGGATGCGCTGGCGGTAATCACGGGAATCAAATCTTGAATTGAATCACCAAGTGTATCTGATTGCATTCTGCGCTCGTAACTTCGCATTAGATTGCGATTGCCCGATAGGGTGTTAATCTCGCCATTATGTGCCAAAATCCGAAATGGCTGTGCCAGCCACCATTGCGGAAATGTATTGGTAGAATAACGCTGATGGTAAATCGCAAAATGCGAAATAAAACGTTCATCTTGCAAATCAGGATAAAAACTATCTAGCTGTTCTGCCAAAAACAAGCCTTTATAAATCAGCGAGCGCGATGATAGCGAACATATATAAAATTCTTTTAGCGCACCTGCAATGACACGCTTTTCAATGAAACGGCGTATCAGAAATAAATCGCGTTCAAAATGTTCGGCACTGGCATTTTTGCTATTGCCTATTACCAGCTGTTCAATTTCAGGGCGCGTGCTTTCCGCCTTTGCGCCAATGATGCTGGCATCAACTGGCACATGCCGCCAGCCTAATACTTGATAGCCGTTACGGATAACTTCATGCTCGCAAATCACACGGCATTTTTCTTGTTCTGCCAAATCATTGCGCGGTAAAAATATTTGCCCGACTGCAATCTGCCCCTTATAATCTTTGCCCTCATTCACCGCTTGCAACCAATCAGCAAAAAACTGCTGTGGAATCGCGATATGAATGCCCGCACCATCGCCTGTTTTACCATCGGCATCTACCGCGCCCCTATGCCACACCGCTTTGAGCGCATCAATCCCCATCTGCACCACGTCACGACATGGCTCCCCCGCAATATTGGCAACCAAGCCAACACCACATGCGGCTTTTTCAAACTGTGGTAGATACATTCCCCGCTCCGCGAGCAACTTTTTTTGCTCCGCGAGCAACTTTTGTTGTTCAAAATTTTTCATTGTCTTATACCTGTTTCATTTTATTCTGTAGCCATTGGTGAATGCCTTTGGCAGCATCTTGCCCTTCGCGCACTGCCCACACCACCAAAGAGGCACCGCGCACAATATCGCCCGCCGCAAAAATGCCATTATGAGTGTTATCATTATCCGCATCGGCTTCATTTTCTATTTGGGCTTCTAGCATCATATCAGGATAGCGCGCGCGCAATGTACCCCATTGCGTAACAGGCAGAGCCTTATCAGCGAATTGTTCAGGCAGATTTTCAGGTTCAAAGCCGAGCGCCTGCACCACCATATCAGCAGGAAACACCGCCATTTCAGCATTTGCATCGGGCAATATTGCTTGCCTGCCATCAAACGCTTTTTCGCCAAGCCGCATTTTCTGCGCCTGCACTGCGGTAATCATGCCATTCTTGCTGATAAACCCATCGGGCGCAACCAGCCAACAAAATTCTACGCCCTCTTGTTCGGCATTGGCAACTTCGCGCACCGAGCCCGGCATATTGGCACGGTCACGACGATATAAACATTGCACCGATTTTGCGCCCTGCCTTACTGCAGTACGCACGCAATCCATTGCGGTATCTCCACCACCAAGCACCACCACTTTTTTGCCTTTGGCGTTTAGATTTGCGTTACTTGCTAGCTTATCGCCCAAATCTAACCGATTGCTATGAGTGAGATAATCCAGTGCCGCGATTAAATTTTTACTATCCGCACCAACCACATCACCAATATCACGCGCCTGATAAACGCCAGTAGCAATCAGCACCGCATCATGATTTTTGCGTAATTCAGCGAAGCTTTTATCTTTGCCGATACGGCAATTCAGCACAAATTTAACGCCCGATTGCGCCAGCCAATCCGCCCTGCGTTCAACAATATTTTTCTCTAGCTTAAATGCTGGAATCCCGTAAATCAGCAAGCCACCCACGCGGTCATAGGCATCGTAAATCACCACCTGATAGCCAAATTCACGCAACCGTGCCGCCGCCGCAATGCCCGCTGGCCCTGCGCCAATAATGCCGATGCTTTGCTTTAATTCGGTAAGCGGTTTAATCGGTTGCACCCAGCCATTATCGAATGCGGTATCGGTGATATATTTCTCCACCGCGCCTATCGTTACTGTGCCATGCCCTGCTTGTTCTAACACGCACGAACCCTCGCATAGCCTATCTTGTGGACAAATACGCCCGCATATTTCGGGCAACACATTGGTTTGCGACGAGAGCAAATAGGCCTCATCTAGCCTGTTTTCTGCCACCCGCATCAACCAATCGGGGATGTTATTGCTAACGGGGCAATGGATTTGACAATAAGGCACACCGCATTGCGAACAACGCGCCGATTGCGATTCTGCCTGTTTGGCACTGAACGCCTGATAGATTTCTTGATAATCCTTAACCCGCGTTTGAGCATCGCGTAATGAGGGCATCGCGCGCTTTTCAGCCACGAATTTAAGCATATTTTTATCTGACATAATAGATTTACCTCAAAATGAGCGCATTTTTATGTATGCGTTTTAGTAATTATAGCACAATTATAATATAGCGAATCACAACAAACAAGCAAAAAACATAATATATATAAGGGTAACTTAACTATATTTTATTATCATACTGAAATATATTGATAAATAATTATATTTATTCGCATGGCATATAATTTAATGAGAGAATATGTGCATATATCTTACCATGAGTTGACATGAAAATATTTTTTGACTATATTTATACGCGACAAATAATTACATAACTATTTGGATAATCGTTTTGTTAAAATGGTTTTGTTAGGGAGAAAGACAATGTCAAATTTCAAGAATAATCTATTATTATCACTCTTATGCATGGTTTTATTGGTTGCCTGTAGCGCAACTGTGGCAACAGATGATGAAGGCGACACCAGCAACAATGTTTTTAACGTTAAGCGTGGTGCTGATATTCAAACCACTGGCACATTACCGCAACTTACCGATGCAGACTATGATTCGCTTACATTGGCATCAGAAGATGCGAAAAACAACATACAAGATGAAAGCAAAACACTTGTTTTAGAGGGGCTGGCAGTTGAAAGATATAGTAGTGTATTATGGGAACGTGATGATACGGAAGCAGATTTCGCGACAACTGAAACCCATACGATTTCTACAATCACCGCACCGCGCCTCTCACTCACATTTGATGCAGATGGCAATATATCTGAAACAAGCTTTTATGTTGGTGTAAACACACATACCGCCAGCTATAATGGTGGCGCTAATGAAACCAGCAGCAGCACAGAATTTATGAGTGACATTGATGGTCATAACAATCAGAGTAGTTTGTTTTTAGGCAGGGACTGGAAAAATGAAACTGATTCATCTTTCAATTTTACCTCACACTATATGATAGGCGCCTCTTTGCAATTAGTCACAGAGACTTTGCCGTCTGATACTAGCGCACTTACCACCGCCAACCATAATTATTATCTAGGATTTGGCATTGCTGGTATGGAAACTGAGGGCAGTAATCTCCCTAATAATATCACTGCTGTCTTTAAGGGTATTGGCACTGGAGATTATATAGATGCCACGAACAATTACTTTATTGATTTTAACTTAACAGCCAATGTTCATTTTGGCAACCGCACCGTAGGGTTAGCGACACAAAATGTAATGGGCAAATCTTGTGACACTAACGGAGACAATTGCACGACAAACTCTTTGCCCCAGCTTAATTTCACTGGCACATTAAGATATGCTAATAACACGAATATCATCACTGGCGCTATTACGTCAACCAGTGGCATGAGTGGCACAGCCGATGCAAGATTTTATGGCACAGGCGCAAGCACGGAAGCAAATGCCGTCAAAGAATTAGGTGGCACATTTTCGATGATAAAAGGCACGAGCGAATCTTATCACGGTCTATTCGGCGCAACAGAAATATCCAGAGCTGATATTCCTGCTGATGGCGATGGTAATGGCGATGGTGATGGTGATGGCGATGGTGATGGTAATGGCGATGGTGATGGTAATGGCGATGGCGATGGTAACGGCGACAACTCCTATGCAGTCTCTAACAGTCAAGAAGCAACCGATAAGATAATTGATGGTGAAACTGTGCCAACAACATTTAATACCAATGGGCTAAACAGTTTCAAGGATGATGCGCGTAAAGGCACAAGCAACAACTTAACCGCAAATGCTGTGCAGATAACAAAAGATACAAGCAATGACACCATTATCAGCACTAAAATCACGGGCGCTGTGGCGCAATTTGGCTATGCGCCTGATGGTGATTTTGCCGATGGCAGTTTTAATTTCTATTTTGCTGATACAAAATATAACACAAATGGCGAAACTGGCTTTTCAGATCATATCGGTTATTTTAAGTCTTATTACGCACCTCGCGCTGACGGCACATATTTGTTCGGGATAGATACAGAAATCGATAGCTTTGGCTTTTCGCCACATTATATGGCAATGATTGATTGGCGCGCCAATCAATCATCTGGTGGCAATTATGGTTTTGCCATCACTGGCTTTGCAACAGATGGTGATAAAATTCCAACCAATCGTGACCCTCTTAAATTTGCTGGCAAAGGGTTTGGGCAATATCATACTGCTAATATTGGTTATGTCACACATTTTGATGTCACTGCCATTGTTGATTTTGGCGGTACAATCGCTTTATCTGCTACCAATACATGCTATGGTAATAATAGTAACGTTTTTTCCAATTGCACACAAGCAAGTGGCAAACTATCCCACTTAGATTTTACTGGCACATTAACTTATGATAGAGGAGTGAATATTCTGACTGCCAGCAACCTTACAACAGCAGGCAATAGTAGCAATGCACAATTAACAGGCACAGCTGATGCGCGTTTTTATGGTGATCATATATCAGAATTAGGTGGCACTTTTAGCATGACAAGCAATCAAGCGGGTTATGTCGGTTATTTCGGGGCTGCACGAGGCACTATCACATTCCCCAATGCAATCATTGAAACTGCCGATAATATTGGCGCGCCAACAACTTTTAATCAGCATGGTTTAACAGGCTTTAACGACCCCAATCGCTTTGATGATAGCAATGATGTAGGAAGAAAGAATAATGCCCTGCAAATAAAAACTGCTGTGCAAATAACAAAAAATTCGCTTGATAAAACCATTAGCAATCAAAAAATTACTGATGCTGTGGTTGATTTTGACTATGCAGATGATGACCCTTATTTGTTTGAGGGCGATTTTGCCAAAGGTGAAAGTTTAAGATTATATGTTGGTGATAAAAAATATACCACAACCGCCGATGCTCGTAGTGGTAGTGATTATATTAGTGAGTATATTTACAATAGTAGCAATGATGATCCCTTTAAGAGTTTAAAATTAAGCAAAGAAAGTAGTTATTTCGGTTTTACACCAAATTATATGGCATTGATTGCTTGGGAAGTGGAAAAGGATTATCATGATAGCTATGGTTTTGCCATTACTGGCTTTGAGACTGCTAGCGGTGATATTCCTGCCATGACTGACATCATCAGCTTTACTGGCAAAGGGCGTGGGCGATATTATGCTACCAATGCTGACGATTATATCTATTTTAATGTAACAGCCGATGTTAATTTTAGCGGTAAAAAAATCACTTTATCTAGTATGAATAGCTGCACTGCTTTCTTTCAATGCGAAAAGGCAGATAATCAGCGACCGCATCTTAATTTCACTTCCGCATCATTAAGCTATACAGCAAGCGAAAACACCTTCGATGGTAATATTGAAACTGATGGCGATGCTGATAATGCAAAATTAACAGGCACAGCCAATGCCCGCTTTTATGGCACAGGCGATGATGCAGCTGAAGAATTAGGTGGCACATTCAATGTGAGCAATGATGAAGCAGCTTATGTCGGCTGGTTCGCTGCTGATAAGCCAATCGCTTATGTGTTTGGGAATATATCACAAAACTATTATAATAGTCGCAAAGTAAACAGAACTGGTAGCTACGGTTATGAGTTTCCTACTCCATCATATAACGCTATCGGGTTTACCAATAGCAGCGATATTCTCAGCCAAAGGATTGTGATACGGCAAACATCTAATCTCATTAATGGAATTACAGTCAAGACGCTTCGCCTTAATGGCTCTACAAGCACAACTGTAGAATTTGCTGAGAATGCTCCTTTGAACACACGAGCTCATATTGGCGGTGATGTTGGCGGTGGCGATTTACGTATTAGTCACAAAACAATCGCCGATGCTAATAATTGGCTAGCAATTCATGATGATACAAAGACCGGAAGTTCTATTACCGCCCCACCTGATTGGACATATCACACGCTTGGGTTTTGGAAACAAGGTGACGATTTTGGCGCGTTTTCAACAGGTTTATTCACCAATGATATACCAACAGCTGGTAATGCAACTTTTAACGGCAAAGCCTACGGTTTTTATAAATTAGATAACATCAACTATATCACACGTGGCACGGCAGTAATAACAGCTGATTTTGATAATGCTTCAGTAAATCTTGCGGTAACAGGCACACGAAAAACGCCAGAACCCTCTTTCACATCGATAATTACGACATATAACTTTGGCACTGATGCAAGCGATGCGGCTGAGCTTGATTTTACCAATGATTTAGCTTACGATGCCCGTTACAAATGGTTTAGGGGCGATATAAATTCCTCTGCGTTGAATGGCTCGGCAGTGACGAAATTTTATGGCCCGAATGCAGAAGAAGCTGGTGGCACATTTAAGATGACTGGCACTGTTAACAGCAAAGCAGCAAGCTATGTTGGTGCTTTTGGTGCGAAGAAATAAGGTTTATTAATGGGTGGCGCGGGTTCGCATCTATGATTCTTTACGAATCCGCTTTTTCTTTCTTTTGGCGAAAAAGCGATTTGGCAGTAACAAACCACGTTTGCCACCCAGACACCAGAGAATAATGCTTTTCTGCACATGCAGACGATTTTCAGCCTCGTCCCATACAATCGATTGCGCGCCATCCATCACTTCAGCCGTTACCTCTTCACCCCGATGCGCGGGCAGGCAGTGCATAAATACCGCATCAGCATGGGCTTGACGCATAATATCGGCATTGACCTGATAGGGCATAAAGAGTGAATTAACAGCACCATTATTGGCTTCATCGCCCATTGATACCCATGTATCAGTGACCACCGCATGGGCGCCATTGGCGGCATCTTGAGCGTTTGGCGTTACAAACACACAATCCTTATCTTGATTTGCCCACTTAACCGCTTTATCCAAAAAATTCAAACGCGCTTCTGGCACTGCCAAATGTAATTCAAACCCGAAATGACGCGCGGCATGGGCAAGGCTTGCCGAAACATTGTTGCCATCACCTAGCCATGCAATTTTCTTACCTTTAATACTGCCGCGATGCTCTTCAAACGTCATCATATCCGCCATGATTTGGCAGGGATGTGAATCATCAGTCAAGCCGTTAATCACTGGCACGGTGGCATGTTCCGCCATATCTAGCAAACGCTGTTCTTCTGCGGTGCGTATCATGATAATATTCACATAACGCGATAAAACTTTGGCAGTATCGGCAATGCTTTCGCCCCGCCCAAGCTGCATTTCTTGCCCCGAAAGCGCAGTGATACCGCCGCCCAACTGGCGCATCGCCACATCAAAACTAACTCTGGTGCGCGTTGAGGGCTTATCAAAAATCATCGCTAAAATTTTGCCACTCAAAAATTGTTCGGTCTTACGGCGCGCTTTCATTTTAACGGCAATATCCAAAATCACCTGTAAGGTTTTGCTATCCATACGGGTGAGGCATAAAAAATCACCGCCTATGCGCTTCTTCATCAGTTTTTTCATTGTAACGCCCCTAATGCCTCGCTAATTTTTTGTTCCGCCACATCTAGCACATCAGTGCTGATATTCAATGGTGGCAATAACCGCACCACATTATCGCCCGCTGGCACGCTGAGCATTTGTTGCTGATGCAGTGAGGCAACCAAATCTTTATTGCTATAATTATCGGCAAGCCTGATACCAAGCATCAGCCCCATGCCACGAATATCGCTAATCATATCAGGAAAGCGTTGACATAATTGCTGTAACCGTGCGCTTAAATCCTGCCCTTGTTTCACCACATTGGCTAAAAAATCGGGCGTGCTAACCGTGCTGATAACATATTTCGCCGCCACCATTGCCAGATAATTACCGCCAAATGTATTGCCATGCGTACCTGCGCTTAATGCCGTGCCTAATTCTTCGGTTGCCAAAAATGCGCCGACTGGAAAACCGCCACCTAGCCCTTTGGCAAGGCTCATACCATCGGGGGTGATGCCCGCATGTTGATGCGCCCATAATTTGCCCGTGCGCGCCACCCCGCATTGCACCTCATCAAACAATAACAAAATGCCATACTCATCGGCAAGGGCGCGTAATTTCTGCAAATAATCATTATTCACCAGCGGATATAACCCGCCCTCACCCTGCACAGGTTCAACCAAAATCGCGGCAGTGGTATCATCAATCGCGGCCGCCACTATTGCCACATCATCACGTGCAACCTGCTTAAAGCCTTGCGGGGTTGGTCCCATCCCCTCAAGATAGGTGGGGTTGCCCGTTGCCGCCAATGTTGCCAGCGACCTGCCATGAAACGCACCGCTTAAGGTGATAATCACCTGTCGGTTTTTATCGCCACGCGCATAATGGTAACGGCGCGCGCATTTTATCATGGCTTCATTGGCTTCAAGCCCTGAATTAGAGAAAAATACGCGGTCAGCGAATGATTTTTCTGCCAGCATGGTGGCGAGTTCTTCTTGTTGCGGGATATGATAAAGGTTAGAGCAATGCCATATCTTATCAATTTGGCTGTGCAGCGCATCACGCAAGCCTTTATCACTATGCCCTAGCGCATTGACTGCAATGCCAGAGGCAAAATCCAGATAGGGCGTATCATCTTCGGTGTAAGCATACGCGCCTTCGCCACGCACAAAGCGCAGAGGAAAACGCCCATAGCAAGGAATGATATTATCGGCTGTTGATGTGGCGGCTGTTGCGCTCATAACAGTTTCATTTCTAGCATTTTTTCAGCAATCTGCACCGCATTTAACGCCGCGCCTTTGCGGAGATTATCGGCAACCACCCACATTGAAAGCCCGTATGGCACGGTATCATCTTCGCGGATACGGCTGATATAAACGCCATCTTCGCCCGCACATTCGATGGGGGTGACATAGCCTTCATCAGCGCGATGATCAACCACCACCAAACCGTCGAATTCCATTAAAATTTCAGATGCTTGGCTATCGCTCATCGGTGCGGTTAGTTCAATATTCACCATCTCGCCATGCCCGATAAAGACTGGCATTCGCACACAATTGGCATGCACTGCAATATCAGCTTCCATGATTTTGCGGGTTTCCACTTTCATTTTCCACTCTTCTTTGGTGGCGCCATCATCCATGAAACTATCAATATGCGGTATCACATTAAAGGCAATCTGCTTGGTGAAATGCTCACGCGTGGGGGAATCATTGACATAAATGCCTTTGGTTTGATTGAATAATTCATCCATTGCACCTACACCACCACCCGAAACCGACTGATAGGTAGAAACCACCACCCGCTTGATTGGCACAGCATCGTGAATTGGTTTTAGCGCCATCACCATTTGAATGGTGGAACAATTTGGATTGGCAATAATATTACGCGCTTTATAATTGGTGAGGGCGTGCGGATTCACCTCTGGCACGATTAGTGGCACATCTTCATCCATGCGAAATTGCGATGTATTATCAATCAGCACCGCGCCTGCGCTTGTGATTTTAGGGGCAAGCTGGGCAGAAATCGCCGCGCCCGCTGATGAAAATACCAGTCTTACTTTGGAATAGTCGAATGTGTCAGCATCTTGAATATCGAGGTCTTTATCGCCAAAACTCACCTGTTTCCCGATTGATTTTTTTGATGCCAGCGCATAGGCTTGCGATACTGGAAAATCACGCTCAGCCAAAATCGCGAGCATCTCGCGCCCAACATTACCCGTTGCACCCAATACGGCAATGGGGTATGAGTCTGATGAATCCGTCATG
>JAHZMA010000077.1 GCA_022599575.1 Alphaproteobacteria bacterium
GACGAACATCACAACATTCAGCCCGTTAAATGCCGAATTTCCTACCCTAGCCGAACATAAGATTGGCAAGCGAAATCGCTTCACATGGATGCTAGAAAGTGCTGATAGCGATGCGTTGCTACACCGCATTACCAAACGTGATATGAAAACGGGCAAAAGCGATATGTATGATTATGGTAAGGATATGATTGTGGAAGAACATATTTTTGTGCCGAATCGTAACAGTAAAAATGAAGATGGTTGGCTGATTGGCACTGCCTTTGATGTTAACAAACAGAGCAGTCTTGTCTCAATATTTGACGCACAAAAATTGCAAGATGGGGCGATATTTAGGGCCTATCTGAATGATATTATCCCATTAGGTTTTCATGGGCATTTTGTGGCGCAAGATGAGTTTTGATTGTATTTTTGCTAATTTTCTCCGCCATACTAACACACTTTCCCATCGGTTAATTCTTGCAAATGCGTTA
This sequence comes from Alphaproteobacteria bacterium, assembly GCA_022599575.1. Classification (GTDB taxonomy): domain Bacteria; phylum Pseudomonadota; class Alphaproteobacteria; order JABAAW01; family JAHZMA01; genus JAHZMA01. Next base: position 471 of record JAHZMA010000077.1, read on the forward strand.
ATGGTTTCACCACCCTGCTTTGCCATTTTCTATCGTGATAAAAGCTTGCCATCACATTTTGCCAATCGCCCGATGCTGTAATGATGATAGGTGAGCCCGCGCAATCAACAATCCTAGAGGTGATAAAATCCCAACCAATTTGGTGGTTGGTTAGGTTAGGTAAATCAGTGACATGCTTCAATTCTCCATTTGTAAACCGCCAAATCTTCAAGCGTTTGGCAAGATGCGGGCGGTCGATATAAGCAATTTCAGCCACGCCATCATGGTCAAAATCTGCCACGCCAATCGGGGCAAGCCATCTAAATGCGCGCCCGATAAAAGGCGTTGCTGCCATCACCTTAATCTTGTTATCAATGGCTTGATGATAAATCGCCAGACGCGCACCTTTATTAACATCGCTTTCAACCACCATCACTTCGAATTTGTTATCACCATCAATATCCACCAAACGTGGTGCAATATCTTCAAATACACGGGTTTTAGGTAAATTTATCTGCTGGTGCGTTTCATCATCCAGCACCAACACCAAGCGTGCCCATTCTAGCTTATCGCCTAAAACGCCATGCGGATAATAGGCAACTTCATGTTCATAATATGCGTCAATAATCGATGCAGCATGGGCGCAAATCGGGATAAAACAAGCGCATAATATCGTGAATATTCGCCACATTAAAACAGCCCTGATCATATAAAATGATTACATATAATGGCAGGAGTGGAGGGACTCGAACCCGCAACCCCCGGTTTTGGAGACCGGTGCTCTACCAATTGAGCTACACTCCTAATCATTGTTTTGACAATTTAGCAGCCAAGTTACTGCTAAATAAACATTGCCAAAGAATTATTATAGGTGGTTTACTTGAAAGAAGCAATATAATCAATCACTGCTTTGCGCTCTTCTGCCTTTTTCAGTCCCGCAAATACCATTTTATTTTTTGGAATGAATGTGCGTGAATTGGTAAGATATTGATCCAGATTTTCTTCAGTCCACACAATGCCTGATTCTTTCATTGCTTTCGAATATTTGAAACCCTTAACCGTGCCAGCCGCACGCCCAACCACTCCCAGCAAGCTAGGCCCGATTTTATTTTTACCATCTACTGTATGGCAAGCCATACAGCGCTTAAACACTTTTGCACCATCAAGCGCCCTTGCTTGACCGCTGATAGTGAAAGATAATAATAATATCAAAAACATTAATTGTAGATTTTTCATAAAATTCTTCCTTCGGATACCCTTCCTTGTTATGACAAAATACGCATCATTATAATACAGCTTTTCTATTATGGCAAGCTAACACTACTTAAAAAACAACCAAATTTTATTTGATAATCATTGCCGCCATATTTTTAATATTTTGGGCAATTTAAACTGCATATCATCACGGCTAAACAGCAATAAAACAATGGGTAATAAGCTATATCCGAATGTTTGCCTAAACTGAAACACATGATTACTATAATAAGGCAAAGCAATATGCCAAGCCAACATACCCAACGCAGGTAACAATAATATAATACATACAACGTATTTTACATCGCCCTTCATTTTAACCATCGCCATGATCAGGGGAATAATTATTAATAAGGCAATATAACCTTTTGTTAAATCCAATATTTCAAGCGCAGACGGAATACCATGTGATGCCTGAGAGCCCACTGCCCTATCAGATATACCACGAAACACAGTTGCGTTAGGAACAAGTTGATAATGTAACAACAATGCCAATAGCAACCCAACAATCATGGCGATACCTATCACAACGCTGCCAACGAACCATTGCCTTAGCCATAAAGCGCGTGTTGCAGATAATTTAACTTTTTGTTCATAGCAATAATAGCCGTAAAATGCCAGTAATGTTCCCAAATCAACGGGGATATAGGCATAAGTATTCAATGCCATAAAAGTAACTAATGTAATGACTATGAGCGCCAATTTTATATATTCATGATAGATGCGTCGTCCAGATATGCCATAATCACAAACCGCAAGCCATTTTTGAATATAAAAAGCAAACAATAAAATAGGCAATAAATGTCGACCAACATTCCACCATAAATTAACATCTGTCTCAAAAAACGGCCAAACATAAAACAACAATAGCAAAGGCAAATAATTGCCCGTGCGATGCAAACCATGCCTTACCCATAATAAAAACAAACCACAACTAAACAAAATTGCCATCAAATATAAAGTATTTTGGATTGTTTTTAACTTTTTAATCCCTGCTATCTTAAACAACACAGCAAAAATATGGTCTGTTAAACGGTAACCTGTCGTAATGCCATTTATCACAAAATTATCACCTAATTGAGCAACATCAAATTTATCTAAATCAACATCTACGATATTTTTATGAATATCAACTGAGGCAATCTTACTGGTAAAGGGGGTGTAATTTGGTGATAAATCATTAGCATATAACCACACATTTCCTATCGACATTTGTTCAGAAAAAATGTCAAAATATTCACGGTTATGCCAACTCATTAATGAGTGGCTGAACATAAAAACTGCCAATGCTATCAAACTTAATTTCTGCCAAAAGTTACGATGCGGTGCAAAAAAAATATATTTAATTTTTTGCAAATATTCAAACATTTTGCTTACCATCAATACCCTCAAAAATAACGCAATAATGGCAGGTTGTACATGATTAACGCTAATGTCGCAAGCAATTTTTGCCTAAATGTTACATAATTGCTGTGATGGGCTTTGCAAATGATGATTAAGCTCATACATGAATATTGCTTTTTATTCACGCGGGTTATGAGATGAAAAAGCCAAATCAAAAAGTCAAATCAAAAAGACCGCCTGCTCTTTTTTTGCCCTGCTCTTTTTTGTCTGGCGCGCATATGCGCCATGCCTTCATTTGTGCCATCATGAAATGTGCCAACCCATCTATCAAGTGGCACTTCTGCGGCATTGCCATAATTGCAATCAAAATAGCGGTGATGTAATTGATGATCAAAAGGCGAAAGCGATATTTTCAATCTGTTAAAAATCACCAAAGATTCAAAGCCCGCATGTCCAATCGCTGTGCCAACCGAATTAAATTGTAACATAAAGATGATATGTAACGGGTGTATCGGCAAAATAAAGACGATAAAAATATAACTCAGATAAAGAATATGCTCAATCGGGTGCATGGAAAAACCAGACCATGGACCAATATTAGTATTACGATGATGAATCGCATGTGCCAGCCTATAAAGTGGCTTCCAATGCAAGGCGCGATGAATAAAGAAGAAATGAATCGACTGCCATGTTGGCAAAATAAGAAATAACGCGCAAAACCATATCGGGTTTTCAGCAAAACTGGTTTGCATC
>JAHZMA010000078.1 GCA_022599575.1 Alphaproteobacteria bacterium
GTTTTGTTCGTAATATAACAGAACATAGAGAGGTGTATGTGTTGTGGGTATATAGCACAAAGGGCGGTGCGTGTTATGATTCCGTTTATGGTATCAAGGGGGGTGCGGTGATTTTCATTAATATATGGGGGGGTTTTGCGATGACGTTACATAGTATCAAGGGGGGTGCGGAATGGCTTCTCGATGCGCGCTTGTCAAACTTGTGTCCGTTGGACAGTTTGTCAAGCAGACGCCTCTTGCCATTACCCCCCTTAATAATCCCCCCGCCCATACTCAATATTAAAATCTAGCGTGTCTTGATACTCCCCCCGCCATACTCAACACGAAAATCGTGCGCGTTTCACCAATTTTCAAAAAAATAAATAAGCAATATTTTGCGGATTGTCAAAAAATTACAGATTTTTATCAGTGAAATATGTTATATTAACTTAAATTGGAAGTTTCATTTTAAGGAATCGTAAGAATGCTTTTGTCGCAAATGGGCGTTTACAGCAAACGCTATGGCAGATTTTACATGGCAACATTTTTGTTATTGGCATTTATGACCTATATCATTTATCACATGTTTTATTCGGATAGCTCGATTGCTGGGCGCAAACAATTAGAAGCAAAAGCCTTGCATTTAGAAGATAAGCTAGTCGCCCTTAAGCAAGCCAGATTCTTTGTGGAACAAGAAGCATTATTATTGCGCCCCGATACGCTTGATAGCGAATTGCTAGAAGAAAAAGCACGCGAGATATTGCTGATGCAAAATGCGGATGAAAAAATCATTCTGTATCCCGCTGAAACATTGCCCGATAGCCATATCAGGCAGTAACATATAATAAATATTTTGAGGTATAATATGGCAAAAAGTCAGAAGAGTAAATCGCAACTATTAGAATTTTATCAGCAAATGCTGATGTTGCGCCGTTTCGAAGAAAAAATCGGTCAGCTTTACGGTATGGGTGTTATTGGCGGTTTCTGCCATCTCTATATCGGGCAAGAGGCAGTGGTAGTCGGCACTCAAGCCGCATTACAAAAAGGCGATTCATGCGTTACATCATATCGCGATCATGCCCATGCCGCCTTAGCAGGCATTTCTATGGAAGCCGTGATTGCCGAATTAACGGGGCGCGAGGCAGGTTGTTCGCGTGGTAAAGGCGGGTCGATGCACATGTTCGCGCCCGATTTAGGGTTTTATGGCGGGCACGGCATTGTGGGCGCGCAGGTGTCAATCGGCACTGGGCTTGCGTTCGCGCATCAATATCGGGGTGATGGTGGCGTTACCGCATGTTATTTTGGTGATGGTGCGGTCAATCAAGGGCAGGTTTATGAATCTTTTAATATGGCGGCGTTATGGAAATTGCCCATCATCTATATTATTGAGAATAACCGCTATGGTATGGGCACATCGATTGAACGCGCATCGGCAACCACCGATTTATGCAATCGCGGTGTGGCATACGGAATTAAGGGTTACGAGATTGACGGCATGAATGTTGAAGAAGTTTATGAGCAAGTGAGCAAGATTGCTAAAAATGTGCGGAGCGGCAAAGGCCCTGCGCTGATAGAAATGCAAACATATCGCTATCGCGGGCATTCTATGTCGGACCCTGCGCGCTATCGAAGCAAGGAAGAGGTGCAGGATATCAAAGAGCATCATGATGCGCTGATGAGCGCGAAAGAACAGTTGCTATCACAAAAAATCGCCACTGAAGATGAGCTAAAAGCAATGGAAAAAAACATTCGCGATGAAGTCGCCAAAGCCGCAGAATTTGCCCAAAACGCACCTGAGCCTGAACTATCAGAACTTTACACAGATGTGTATGGCGATGCGAATAATCATGCCAATGCCAATGTTGTTGGAGGAGTATAATATGTCTATTGAAATTTTAATGCCTGCTTTATCGCCTACCATGACAACTGGCACGTTAGCACGTTGGTTGGTGAAAGAGGGCGATGAAGTGAATTCTGGCGATTTGCTGGCTGAAATTGAAACTGATAAGGCAACAATGGAGCTTGAAGCAGTCGATGTTGGGCGTGTTGGTAAAATTCTGATAACAGATGGCACTGAAAATGTAGCAGTTAATCAACCGATTGCGATTTTACTGGAAGAGGGCGAAAATGCTGATAATATTAAAGTAAGTGATAAAAGCGCAGCACCAAAACCAGTAGCGGATAGCAAGGTAGAGATTGGGGCTGAAACTGGGGCTGAAACGCCAGCGGTTGTAACTCCTGCAATCATAACCCCACAAGCAGAAGCTGAATGGACCGGCGAATCCGAAAATATCACTTTGCGCGAGGCATTGCGCGATGCGATGGCAGAAGAAATGCGCCGTGATGATGATGTGTTTTTGATGGGTGAAGAAGTGGCGCAATATCAAGGCGCTTATAAGGTGAGCCAGAATTTATTACAAGAATTTGGCGAAAAACGCGTGATAGATACCCCCATTACCGAAATCGGTTTTACGGGGTTAGCAGTAGGGGCGGCATTTACTGGCTTGCGCCCAATTGTTGAATTTATGACCTTTAATTTTGCGATGCAGGCACTTGACCATATCATCAATTCGGCATCAAAAACGCTGTATATGTCTGGCGGCTTAGTGCATTGTCCGATTGTGTTTCGTGGACCAAATGGCGCGGCAGCGAGGGTGGCAGCACAGCATTCGCAATGTTTTGCCAGCTGGTATGCCCATTGTCCGGGTCTTAAAGTGGTTGCGCCTTATTCGGGCAGTGATGCCAAAGGATTGCTAAAATCAGCCATTCGTGATAATTCACCCGTGATATTTTTAGAACATGAATTGCTGTATGGTGAGAAATTCTCTATCCCGAAAGATGATGATTATCTGGTGCCGATTGGCACAGCAAAAATCTTGCGTGAGGGCAGTGATGTAACGCTTATCAGCTATTCGCGCGCGGTGTTAAAAACTTTGCAGGCGGCTGAAATATTAGCCGAACAAGGCATCAATGCCGAAGTGATTGATTTGCGTTCACTACGCCCACTAGATACCGAAACAATTATCGCATCGGTTAAGAAAACCAATCGCGCCGTAACGGTTGAAGATGGTTGGGGCTTTGCCAGTATCGGATCAGAAATATCCGCCTTGCTAATGGAGCGGGCATTTGATTGGCTAGACGCACCAGTGGCAAGGGTATCGGGCGCAGATGTGCCTCTGCCTTATGCCGCTAATTTAGAACAAGCGGCATTGGCGCAACCTGAACATGTTGTGAAAGCCGCCAGTGAATTGGTGAAAGGATTACGCTGATGGCAGTGAAGATTTTAATGCCGGCACTTTCGCCGACGATGGAAGATGGCACACTTGCAAACTGGCAAAAGAAAGAGGGCGATAAGATTGCCCCAGGCGATATATTGGCTGAGATCGAAACCGATAAGGCGACAATGGATGTGGAAGCGGTTGATGAAGGCATATTAGGCAAAATCATTGTGCCAGCGGGCAGTGAAAAAGTGAAAATCAATTCTGTGATTGCGGTTTTGCTGGAAGAAGGCGAGGGGCAAGATGCGATTGATGCGTTAGATTTATCAGCGAACCTATCAACCGAAAATGTGGCAAAGTCAACAGCAATGTCTGAAGCAAAAGCTGAAACAAAAATTGATGCAAAAACTGAAGTAACGCCTGCAACACCAGTTGCGCCAACACCGCCAACGCCAGCACCGACTCCAGTCAATAACAGTGAACGCATTTTCGCCTCTCCGCTTGCCAAACGGCTTGCGCGCGATTATGGGCTAGATTTGCAAAATATTCAAGGCACAGCCGCGCATGGCAGAATAACCAAAGCCGATGTTGAAAATGCCAAAATATCGGGTGGCACATCAGGTGCAATATCAGGTGCAGGGCGTATGCCAAGCACGGGCTATCAGGTGCGAGACCTATCACCAATGCCAGATTATCAATCACTGAAGCCCGATAATATCCGCAAAGTGATTGCGCGCCGTTTAACGCAATCCAAACAAGAAGTGCCGCATTTTTATGTGACTGCTAAAGTGAATATCAATCAGCTGATGGCAATGCGCGCGCAATATAACGCGCCTTTTGATGATAAAGCGCAGAAAATATCAGTCAATGATTTGATTATCAAGGCGTCGGCATTGGCACTGAAAGATGTGCCAGAAGCGAATGCTTCGTGGTTGGGTGATGAAATTCGGCAATATAACCGTGCCGATATTTCGGTTGCGGTTGGCTCGCCTAAAGGTTTGATTACGCCTATTATCCGCGATGCTGAAAATAAGCCGATTGGCATGATTGCAGCGGAAATGAAAGCGCTGATAGCCAAAGCCAATCAAGGCAAGCTACAGCCGATTGAATATGAGGGCGGCACATTTTCGGTCAGCAATCTGGGCATGTTTGGCGTTGATGAATTTAAGGCGATTATCAATCCACCGCAGGGCTGTATTCTGGCAGTAGGGCAGGCGGTGAAAACCCCGATTTATGACGCGCATGATAATATTGTGCCAGCGATGATGCTTAGTCTATCAATCGCGGTTGACCATCGCGTGATTGATGGCGTGGTGGCGGCGCAATATCTTGCGGCGTTGAAGAAACATTTAGAAAATCCGTTATGGTTATTTATCTAGCGGGTAAGGAAGCAGAAAATGGCAGATAAATTTGATATTATCATTGTAGGCGGTGGGCCAGGCGGTTATGTGGCGGCCATTCGCGCGGCACAGTTGGGCTTTAACACGGCATTGGTGGAAGGCAAGCATTTGGGCGGTATTTGTCTGAATTGGGGCTGTATCCCTACCAAAGCATTGCTTCGCAGTGCCGATATTCTGCATTTGATGCAACATGGCAGTGATTACGGCTTAAATGCGGATAAAGTCAGTTTTGATTTGGCAAAAATTGTCAAACGCTCGCGTGATGTTGCGGCACAGCTGAATAAGGGCGTGCAGTTTTTGCTTAAGAAAAATAAGGTTACGGTATATGATGGTTACGGTCAGCTGGATAGCAAAAAGCAGGTGATTGTCAGCAAGGATAAAAAGCAAATTGCCACCTTAACGGGCGCGCATATTATTCTTGCCACAGGGGCAAGGGCGCGTGAATTGCCTGATTATAAGCCCGATGGTAAATTGGTATGGACGTATCATGAAGCGATGATACCCGAAACATTACCCAAAAAATTGCTGGTGGTTGGCTCTGGCGCGATTGGCGTTGAATTTGCCAGTTTTTATAACGCGTTGGGCGTTGAAGTAACCATATTAGAAATTGCGCCGCAGATTTTACCCGTAGAAGATGCAGAAATTGCAGCGATGGCGCGTGGCTTATTTGAAAAACGTGGCATGAAAATCCACACAAATGTCAAGCTAGGCAAATTAACCAAAGGTAAAGATTCCGTTACGCTAGATGTAACCATCGGCAAAGAAACCCAAGCAATGACTGCCGATAGGTTGATTATGGCGGTAGGCGTGGTTGGCAATGTAGAAAATTTGGGGCTTGAAACATTGGGCATCAAAACCGATAGAAATTGTATCATCGCTGATGAATTTTCGCGCACCAATGTGAAAGGTATTTATGCGATTGGTGATGTGGCGGGCGCGCCGATGTTGGCACATAAGGCTGAGCATGAGGGCGTGATTTGCATTGAAAAAATCGCGCAAGAAAGTAAGAAGGGTGGCATGGAAAAGGCGCATATCACCCCACTGAATAAAGCGCAAATCCCGGGTTGCACCTATTGTTCGCCGCAAATTGCATCGCTTGGCATGACTGAAGAGCAGGCAAAACAGGCGGGTAAAAAGGTTAAAATCGGGCGTTTTCCGTTTGTCGGCAATGGCAAGGCGATTGCGATGGGCGAAACAGACGGCATGGTTAAAACGATTTTTGATGATAAAACAGGCGAACTGCTAGGCGCGCATCTTATCGGCGCGGAAGTTACCGAACTGATACAAGGCTTTGTGGTGGCGATGGGGCTAGAAACAACCGAAGCAGAATTGATGGAAACCATCTTCCCGCACCCAACCCTATCGGAAATGATGCATGAATCAGTGCTTTCAGCTTACGGCAAAGCGATACATATTTAGAATGATATATTTGCCAAGAATTCAATAATCTTATTAATCATTTCGCATAATATTTCAAATCCAGGCAGTGCGAGACATAGTGTCAACAAGCTTTCAAATGCGTGTTTGATAGATTTTATAACTAATATTGAGGCTTTACCTGCATTTTGTTTCATTAAATCAATGCCTTGTTTAGCCTGTTCTGCAAAATATTTTGCCTCTGATTTTAGCTCATTATCTTTTTTGCTAATCTCTACAGATATATCATTGCTTAACTCAACTATTTGCTGATGGTTTGCCACTGTGATAATGTTTTGTGATGTTTCTTCCTCAATATCATCAAGCATTTTTTCATAAAGTTCTAATTTCATTGTTAAAAAAACATTATTATCATAATCAGTAAAACGCTCAACGCCTACTTAGCCCATCGATTGCTGATTGAACACGACCTCGTGCAATATTTCTTGCTGTAAAACTTTCAATACAATCATCAACGCGCCACTCAGCATTCTCCTTGCCATCGTCGCGCATTTCAAACAAGCGTTCCATAATCTCTTGCTTAATTTCATCTCTTGTCATATCGGTACTCCTCCACCTATAATAAAACTGATTCGCAAATAGTGTAATCCTTTATGATAATGATGATAGCAAAAGATAACAAGCCTTACTGATGTTTTCCACATTAATAAGACGCATCTGTTCATGCAACAGATGCGATATTGGTGTTTGTTGTTAGCGACTTCTGGATTCCCGCCTACACGGGAATGACAGCAATGGTAAGTTTTTGCTCTTTAAATGGTTCTAACTATCAGTATAATGAATGACAATATGATGCAAAACAATATCGGTATCATGCTTACTATAAGCAATTTCCAATCTGTCATCACTGCCAGCAATAGGTGCTGATGCAACCATTAGATTTTTGTTATTCAAGAACACATAATAATGATTCTCGGGGAGACTGTTACCACAACCCACCAGCATTTTTTCCAATGCCTGAATATATATTTCTAAAATAGCCTCTTTGATTTTTCCTTCAGCTATTATTTTCTCACATTCTGCATTAAACTTGTTGCGGCGCGTTACCGTGTTCAATATATTTCCCTAACATCTATCGCAAATCGCTTTGAATGCTATCAGCATTATCCATTGCCCATTGTTGCATTTCGGGGCTAGGCATTACCATATCATCCCATAAAACAGTTTCGATAGAAATTTCCTCACCATTTTTGCGGCTATGCCAGCAATTCTGATGAGATGCTTCACTGATGTCATAATCAGAGAAATGATGAATAATGCTATCAGCCACTTCATCAAGCATTGCAATTTGTGGTTCAGTTAGATATTTACCGATGCTGTTAGGTTTTGTTTCGCAATGATATTTTTGTCGCTTAAAAGAATGAGGACCAATAACAGATTTTTTTATGATATTATCTTTTTCTAATTCGTCAATAATATCATAAAAATTAGGAATCATAGGCCCGAATTTTTCTCGCTGATAATGTGATAAAGATGTTGCAGATTCCAAATGTTGTTGATACCAAAATTTATCAAAAAACCATAAAATTTTATTCATTTTAATGGCACCCACGCTATTACTATCATTATATTTATTACAAATATAATGAATAATGCTTTTCAGCTTATCTGTATTGTTATCTATCATAAAACAAGCCTCCTTAAAAATGCGTTTTAATAAATCAAAAAGCAAGCAAGAATAATGCCTTGTTATATTTTCATAGATAACGGGTAATCAGCATTATTTAACTCATGTGCTTGCACCCATTTGATTGTAACATAATTATCTTGCTTGACAAGTGCTAATATTTTTTAAATTAAAAAATCTATGTCGCTAATTGCTGCTCTAGTTGAATGATTTCATCTTTTACGGCTAGTTTTTGTTTTTTTAACAGGGCTATGTCGCTATCACTGCTGCTTGGCTTATTGATATTATGCTGAATATCGCTCTCCAATTTTGCATGTTGTGTCCTTAATTTATTTAATCTATTTATCAATGACATGATAGTTTCTCCGTAATATGTGAGTTATTATTAGTGTAAAGCCGATTACATCATCGCCCGCCCATAAAAATCATGGCATGGAAAGGCGCATCAAAACTAGCTGTTTCTTGATGCAATTCGGTATCTTGAAAAGATTCTATATAATCGTGTGATGGAAATGTGAGTATGATAGCCAATGCCGAAGCAAGAATAAAAATGATATAATAACCAAATTTAACGGGCATTATGATACTCCACCAGATGATGCCCGATGTTCAGTGAGTAAATCACCAATCATAAAAGCAAGTTCCAGTGCCTGATGGGCGTTTAAGCGTGGGTCGCAATGGGTGAAGTAACGTTCCGATAAATGATGCTCGGTAAGTTGTTTGCCACCACCAATACATTCGGTAACATTCTGCCCCGTCATTTCAAAATGGATACCGCCCACATGCGCGCCTTCGGAGGGCACAATCGCAAAAAATTGCTTCACTTCAGCAAAAATTGATTCCACTTTGCGCGTTTTATAGCCATTTTGCGCTTTAATTGTATTGCCATGCATCGGGTCGCATGACCAAATCACATGCCGCCCTTCTTGGGTGACGCGGCGCACAATCGCGGGCAGGGCATCGCTGATTTTATCTTGCCCCATGCGGGCAATCAGCGTTAGCTTGCCGGGGATATTACCGGGGTTAAGAATATCAATCAGCCGCATTAATTCATCAATATCAATGCTAGGGCCTATTTTTGCACCAACTGGATTTTCAATACCACGTAAAAATTCTAAATGCGCGCCATCACTATTGCGGGTGCGCTCGCCTACCCATAGCATATGCGCCGAACAATCATACCATTTATTATCTAGCGAACTTTTGCGGGTTAACGCTTCTTCATAATTTAACAATAAGGCTTCGTGGCTGGTGTAAAAATCAGTTTCAGAAATTTGCGGTAACGAAGATGTAACACCGCATGCCTGCATAAAGCCCAAACAATCATTAATGCGGTTGGCAAGTGTGGCATAATTTTGATAGCTGGGGTCAGAGGCAATAAATTCTAAATTCCAGTCGCGCAAACGGTGTAAATCAGAAAAGCCGCCTTTAGAAAAAGCGCGCAACAAATTAAGCGTGCCAGATGATTGATGATAGGCACTCAACATATTATGCGGGTTAGGAATGCGCTTATGTTCATCAAATTCAATATGATTGATAATATCGCCACGATAGCTTGGCAATTTTACGCCATCTTTGTTTTCAAAATCATCCGAGCGTGGTTTGGCAAACTGCCCCGCCATGCGTCCGATTTTAATAACTGGGCAATGCGAAGCATAAATCAGCACCACCGCCATTTGCAAAAATAGCTTAAATGTATCGCGAATAGAATCAGCAGAATAATTGTTAAAGCTTTCAGCACAATCGCCACCTTGCAAAATGAACGCATCGCCCGTTACTGCGCTTGCCATTGCGGTTTTCAAATGCTCAACCTCGCCTGCAAAAATCAGCGGTGGCAGAGAATGCAACTGCGCTTCAACCGACTTTAGGGCTTGTTCATCATTATATTTTGGCACTTGCTTGATGGGAAAATCACGCCAACTGGAAGGCTGCCATTTATTTTTTATTTTTTTGACTTCGTTCATAAATTTATCATAAGGATTCTATGAAAAGAATGCTAGCAAAAAAACACGAAAAAACATTTTTTTTATATTGCAATAATCTGCAATATTGTTTGATTTGCAATAGCGTATTTTTTGCTTTATCAACAACAATAGAAGTTTAGGCTACTATGGCAGAAATTATTTAGGGGTCATTAACGTATCACATTATAAGATGCATGATGGCTGGTATTATCTGCTTTGTCAAATGAGTTTCCCGTCATATATACGGGAGGGTGTTTAACGGCATTTTCTATGATTTGCTAGGAGTTAGGTATTGTTACAAATTGAAGATATTTTTGCAGAAGATGCAAGCAAGGGTTTATTTTTTACCGACTGGGCAACCAGTGAAAAAACCATTGCCAACCCTATTCATTGTCGCGATATTGGCATCCATTCTGGCAGAGAAGTGACAATGCGGTTTGAACCCGCACAGCCGGGTACGGGTATCCAATTTATTCGTGAGGATATTAAGCAAGGCGATAACCAGATTTTTGCCAGATGGGATAAGGTGGAATTTACCACCCTATGCACTGAAATCAGTAATGATGATAATGCGGTGGTGGCAACGGTTGAACATGTGATGGCGGCATTGGCAGGCAAGGGTATTGATAATATTCTCATCTATGTTAATGGTGCTGAATTGCCAATTATGGATGGTTCGGCAAAAGATTTTGTGTTTTTGTTGGAAGCGGCGGGCATTAAATCGCAATCACGGATGCGTAAATTTATCAAAGTGTTAAAACCAGTTATTGTAAAGAATAAATCGGGCGCGTATGCGTCACTGTTACCCACTGATGAATGGCATTTTAAGCTTGATATGCGAATCAATTTTCCAAATAGTGCCATTGGTGAGCATAAATTAAGCTATACGCTAGGTGATGATTTTTCACGTGCGATTGCGCCAGCGCGCACTTACGGTTTTGTGAGTGATTTACATATGTTGCAGAGCAATGGTTTGGCATGTGGTGCAAGCCAGAAAAACGCGATTGCGCTTGATGGCGATAATGTGCTGAATAAAGAAGGTTTGCGGTTTGAAGATGAGTTTGTTCGCCATAAAATTTTAGATGCGATTGGCGATTTATATTTGGCAGGCAAACCATTGATTGCGAAATTCGAAGGTGATTGTTCGGGGCATAAACTTAATAACGAATTATTACGTGCGTTATTGAGTGATAGTGATAATTGGTGTATGATGAGTGCAAAAGATTATCAATTAGCGGGCGTAACAGCCTTTGCATAATTTATGGGCATAAATTTAAGGTGATAAATATTTTTTCCTCTTGTGTTACGCTATAATTTTGCGGTAACAAGGATGAGTATCATTATTTTAATGATATGCGGGTGTGGCGAAATTGGTAGACGCGGTAGATTCAAAATCTATTTCTCGTAAGAGAGTGGGGGTTCAAGTCCCTTCACCCGCACCATAAATTTAATTCAAGCAATGCCTTTTTATCGTAATACAAGATGCATATTTATCTTCCTATAGCTGAACAATCAGTAAATATTTTATCGTTGATATTGATGGGCGGCATTGTTGGTATTTTATCAGGAATTTTTGGTGTTGGTGGTGGTTTTTTGATTACCCCAATGCTGTTATTTTTTGGCATTTCACCAGCAGTGGCGGTGGGGTCGCAAGCGGCACAAATATTGGGTTCGTCAGTTTCGGGCGTATTTGGGCATTTGCGGCGGCGCAATGTTGATATAAAAATGGGCACTGTGTTGGTCACATCGGGTGTTTTCGGCTCATTATTCGGCGTGTTGCTATTTGCGGTTTTGCGTGGCTTTGGCTATATCGATTTTATTGTTCGCGTTAGCTATGTTTTGTTACTGGGCAGTGTTGGCTTTTTAATGTTTCGTGAAAGTATACGTGCTTATTTAATCACGAGTGGTAAGTTGAAAATGAAGCGTCGGCGCGTTAAGAAAAAACGGGCTATTGGTGCGAATTTTCCTATTAAGATGCGCTTTCGGCAGTCGGGCATCTATGTGTCGATATTTTTACCGATATTTTTAGGCTTTAATATCGGAATTTTATCGGCGATTTTAGGCGTTGGCGGTGGTTTTGTGATGGTGCCAGCAATGATTTATATATTGGGCATGCCTACCCGTTTAGCGATTGGTACGTCGTTATTTCAAGTGATTTTTGTTACTGCCAATGCTACATTTTGGCAGGCAGGGCTCAACCATAATGTGGATATTTTACTCGCGATATTATTATTGCTTGGCAGTGTGGTGGGCGCGCAATTTGGTGTGCGGATTGGCGCAAAAGTAGATGGCACAAAATTACGTTTGATTCTAGCAGTGATAGTTTTAGTGGTTGCTGTTGCATTATTAATTGGCTTGTTCATAACGCCTGATGATGTTTACTCAATTAGGTTGAGTTCGCAATGATACGTTTGTTTGTTGTGAGTATAATGCTTGCCTTATGTTTTAATCCACAAGCATGGTCAGAAGCTGATGGCGTTGTTGCTGATATTTCTAGCTATTATGTTGATATTTCTCCGAGTTTCACAGGCACACGGGTTTTGCTTTATGGTGCAGTTGATATTGATAATGGCAATGTGATTTTGATTATCAAAGGACCCAGAAATGATTTTTTGATGGATAAGCAGGAACGTGTGCTAGGAATTTGGGTGAAGGGCAAGACAGTGCTTTATGATAATGTGCCGCATTTTTATCATATTATTTCATCAGAACCAGTTGATAAAATTGCCAGTCTCAGTGCCATTGAAACTTATAATCTTGCGTTAGATGCGCTGAATATCACTGGTACAGAAAATAGGTTAGTGATTGCAGAACAAACTGAATTACGACAATATTTACGCAAGATGGAACAAAATGGACTATATTCACAAAGCACAGAGAATTTTGTTTGGTTGGGCAAAAGATTGTTTCGTGTCGAATTGAATTTTCCAGTCAATGTGCCAACGGGCACATATATTTTGGAGAGTTATCATTTGCGTGATGGTTATGTGGTATCGGCGCAGGCATTACCGCTTTTTATTCGCAAAAGTGGATTTTTAGGATTTTTAGATGCGTTTGCCGATAATTATGGCTATTTATATGGGCTGGTTGCAATGATTATGGCATGTATGATGGGATATGTCGCGCATCGGTTATTCGGTAAGGATTGAGTTGATTTTTTTGGCGATATAATCGGGCGCAAGCGATGGTGGGCGCATTTGTTCCAGCAATAAATTGAGGTTTTGTAATTGTTGTTGCTGATAATCTTTATCACATAATTGGTTTGCACCGTGATAAATCTGTTCTGCTGTGCATTTTTCTTGAATATATTCAGGCACAATTTGGGTATCACGCGCCACATGATTTTCAGGTAAAAGATTGCGTTTTGCTTCTGCCATGATGTTAAATAAATTAAATTGCTTAATGGTGAGTAGCATTTTGCCGATAAAAAAATTCACAGCCCCCACTCTATAGGCAACCAGATGCGGCACTTGCAACATGGCAAGATGAAGCGATACCGTGCCCGATGCGGCAATCGCAAAATCACATATCGTCATACTATCAAAACGTTGCGTTTCATCACTTATTATTGTGTGAGGTAGCGGGTTGGGCAAATCATCATTATATTGGGCCGCAATATATTCGGCAATATACGCTTGATATTTTGGAAAAGTCACGATGATAAAATGACTATCAGGATTTGTGGCTAGAATTTTTTGTGCGGTCTCAATAAAAATCGGTAGCAAGCTGGTAATCTCGCTACGCCTGCTACCAAACATTAAGCCAATAAGGCGCTTGTTTGGGTTTTGTTTGATGATAGAATTTTGTTTGATAAGTTTTTGCTTATTGTTTCGTGCGCTTTGCAAATCATCGGCAAGAAACATATTATGCCCGATAAAATGCGCACAATTGGGTTTATGGCAATTAAATAAAGGTGGCTCGAAGGGCAGTAAAGTAAGAATAGCATCATAAGTTTCGGCAAAAATTTTAGCACGTTTCGGGCGCATCGCCCATATTGTGGGGGCAACATAATGAATTTTGTGGGTTGGCACATTGATACGCCTGCATACTCTTATGGCGAAATCTGGCGAATCGATGGTGATGACGCAGGTTGGCTTTAGATAATTGATAAAGCCTGCCACCTTATTAATCGCACGGTAAATGCTGCGAATATGTAAAAATACGGTGGTAAAGCCGAAAAAGCTGATTTGCTCCATCGGCAACAAGCATTTTAAATTTTCTGCCTGCATCAATGCACCACCAATGCCATAAAATTGCGCTTCATTATTGTGGGATTTAATAGCGCGCATCAAGCTTGCGCCTAATTTATCGCCAGAATTTTCGCCAGCAATTATCACATAAATCATGCTGAATCCTCAAATTTTACCTCAAGCGCATGAATAAATAGCTGATGCTGATTCGCCATTTGGATAATCTCGTCACCGCCTACCAATAATGTGCCATTTTGCTCAATCGCAATGCCTGCAAAATTATGTTTGATGGCAAGGGTAACGGTTTCTAGCCCAATGGCAGGCAAATCCATCATATCAGTTTGCCCGTCTTTAGGGAGTTTCACCAGCACTGCACCAATATTATGATCGGTTCGGTTCTGTTTTAGCCATGCGCCGCATCGTTCAATCAGCGCATTGGTGCCTTCTATCGCTTCAATGCCGATGGTTTCGCCCTGATGAATCACCACTGCCTGCCCAACATCAGCGGGTGATAATGCCGTTAAAATTTCCTGTCCGCGCGCAATATCGCTCAGCATTGTTGGTTGTGGCCCGTATTTGCCAAGATTGCCTGCCTTACGGCATAGAATATCGGGGCAAATCTGATGTGGCGCAACCACTATAAAGCCATGTTGTTGAAATAATTGATGGGCAAAGCGCACTGCATAATCATCGCCCTTATGCTGAATCGCATTGAAATAGTCGGTTGCCAGCGCATCTTTTTTAGTTTGGTAAAAATAATCACGTGGGATTTTGCCCGCAAAAATCACCTCACGGCAATTATGATTTTTAAGTATGGCAAAACATTCCTCTAATTGACCAATATCGGATGCATGATGCGAATAAGATTTGAGTGATTGCACATCATAATCGGGTGTAACAGTAAGAATAAGCGGTGCTGTGTGATATTTTTCTGTAATATAATGGGCGAGAATTGACGGCAATATGCCATTGCCTGCAAAGATTGCGCGCATGTTAGCTATCTTGGCTTTTATGAGTAGGGCGTGCAAAGTTTCGTTTGCTAGGCGCGGTTATAAAACGCAAAATTTCAGAAATTATCGGACAATCGCGATGGTTTTGTTGTAATTCGGCAATGGCTTTTGCCATAACATTATCGATGAATAATTGTTGATAAGCATGACGGGCATTGCAAATATTTTGCCGTTGATAGCCACGTCGCTTTAAGCCAACAATATTCAAGCCTGCCAAATTTCCTTCGGCATTATTAACCAGCGCAAACGGAATAACATCACGGCGGATATAGCTGCCCGCGCCAATCATTGCGCCCGTGCCAATGCGCGCAAATTGATGCACCGATGAATTGCCGCCCAAAGTGACATTATCTTCAACAATAACATGCCCGCCAACCAGCACATGCGGTGCTAAAATAACATGTGAGCCAATCACGCAATCATGCCCGATATGTGTGCCAAGCATCAGCATATTATTATCGCCTATTTTGGTGAAGCCATCATGGCTTTCAATCGCACGATGTATCACCACATATTCGCGAATAATATTATGATTGCCGATAATGGTTTTGGTGCCATCACCCTTAAAATTAGTATGTTGCGGTGGTGTGCCAATAACGGCAAATGGATAAATTTGGCAATCATTGCCAATGGTAACATCGCCATCAAGATAATTATTACCATGTAAAATTGTATTCGCACCGATTTTTGCGTTTTCGCCAATCACGCACCACGGACCAATTTTTGCGGAACTATCAATTTGAGCACCTTTGGCAATGCGGGCAGTTTCATCTACTAACATTACTGATAGGTTCCTATTCTTTGTTATCCATCAGCGCGGCTTTGAATGTGCATTCCGCTACCAATTCGCCATCAACTTTTGCCTTGCCGACAAACGACCATATCGTGCTACGGCTATGGAGTGGGGTAACATGTAGTTTAAGATAATCGCCCGGCACAACGGGTTTGCGAAAACGCCCTTTATCCATACTTAAGAAATACACCAATTTATCAGCAGCGCGCAAATTCATAGAGCTACCGATTAAAATTGCTGAGGTTTGTGCCATCGCCTCTACAATCATCACGCCCGGCATGATGGGTTGATGCGGAAAATGCCCTGTGAAAAATGGTTCGTTATAAGTGACGCATTTAATGCCAGTGGCTTGTTCAAAAGCAATAATATCAACCACCTTATCAATTAACAGAAAAGGATGGCGATGCGGGATATAGCCCATAATATCGTTAATATTTTGATCCGGTAAACGGATTTTTTTGTCATCACTTATTGTTTTATTCATGGTTTAACGTCCTTTTTTACTCTTCACCATTTTTTCTAATAACAGATTAATGCGTGCTTGCACAGCAAAAGGGCGCGCGGGCACGCCAAACATTAATTGCTTTTGCATTACACTGCGGTATACCACAGTTCCTGCCCCAATTTCCACCCCATTTACAACAGTAATATGGTCTGCAATCGTGCTACAACCACCTACAGAAACATTATCGCCTATTTTTGCCGAACCACCAATGCCCACACATGCCACAAGTAAGCAATTTTTGCCAATTTGCACATTATGACCGATATGAACATTGCTATCTATTTTACTATATTCATCAATAAAAGTTTTACCAATCGTTGCTCTATCAACAGTGCTATTTGAACCAATCAACACATGCGATTTTGTTTCCAAAAAACCGATATGTTTCATGGGAATGGGATTATCCGCATTGTTGGCAGGAATAATACCAAACCCTTCTTCGCCCAAAACTGCACCAGATAGAATAACATTATTATCACCAATTTTACAATGATGCAATGAAACATTGCTACCAATGATACAATTTTTTCCAATGAAGCTATTTGTGATACTACAATTAGCGCCTATCACCGTTTTTGCCGATATTGTACAGTTGCGGTCAATGGAGGTATGGGTACCGATTTGTGCATCATCGGCAATCATCGCTTGTTTTTGTTGCGGTTTGATAAAAGGATAATCAGGGTAAAGCAGATGCGCTGCTTTTGCCCATTCGGCACGTGGATTGGCGCATAGCAAAAACTGAATATCGGGTGTTATTGCTTTTACTTGCTGATATAATTTGGGCGTGATAAGGCAAAAACGCGCTTTTGTTTGCTGTAAGTCATTGAGGTATTTATTGTTATTGATATAAATTAAATGGTTGCTTTTTGCATAGTCAAAATTGCTAATACCTTGAATAAGCGCATCATCATTGGTGATTTTTTCTGTCGTCTGCCAATCAAATTCTTGCACCATTTGTTGATAGGGCATTGGGGTAGCGATAAATGGATAGGGGGCAATATTGGTTGCTTTAGGGTTATCTGTTTCAGGATTATTCATGATGTTCGTTTTAGGGTGTCAGGTTTCTATAAAAATTATCATCTAATTTTGGTATTTCTTGATTGAGTAAGTCAAGGCTTTCATTTGTGATATCTAACTGTTTATCGGCAACCAATACCGCATTGGTTGTTGTACCAGCATTGAGTATCAATGGCAGGTTTTTTTCTTTGCTGATACGTTGCAAAATAATATAAATTTTTTGCCTAAGATAATCCTGCGCTTTGACATATTTTGTATCAAGAATATCTTTTTGTTCCTGTAATTGCTTTTGATAGCGCAAGCGTAATTGTGATAATTGATTATTTTGTGTGCGTAATGCTTGTTTACTGAGATGCTTGCCTTTGCGGTCGATGTTTTTCTCTAATGTTTCAATTTCAGCAACCATTTTATTGACATTTTTTTCAAAAATACGGCTTTCGCGTTCAATATGGGCGCGAAAATCTTGCCATGCCAGTGATTCTACAAGCACAGTTTGAAAATTAACAACACCAACTGCTAAAGCTGGCTTATCAGTTTGCGCCATAGCAGGAGAAAATATTGCGGTAAAGCAAAGCAATAAAATTGGTAAATATGAAACACGCCCAAACATCACTTAAAACGCAATGCCCAACGAAAATTCATAGGTATCCAGATAGTCGGTTTCTTCATAATTGAAAGGCCGCATCCATTCAAAACGGATAGGGCCAACTGGTGAATGCCATACCAAACCATAGCCCCATGCCTGCCGAAGTGAACCTGTATCAGTAATATTTTCAGAATTTTCATAAGCAAAATTGGTTTTGGTGGCAATACCGCTATCAATGAATAATGTGCCTTTCACATTGCTTTCAGGCGGAAAGCCAATCGGGAAAAACGTTTCTACTGTGGCGGTGGCATATTGCGTTACGGGCAAATGTATGCCCTCTGTTTCATCATATGGACCAACACGCCCATACACAAATCCGCGCAAATAAGTGCCACCCACATAAAATGCATCAGTCAAGCGTAATTCATCTTTGGTTGCTTCAATATGTCCCGCGCGGAATCTAAAATCAATGGTGCTGTTACGGGTGAGTGAGCTGTAAGCACTATAGCGCAACGTAGATTGAACGTAATGATTGTCACCGCCTAAACCGCTATATTGCTGTGATACTGAGAATAATGTGCCCATTGTGGGTGCAAGATTGCTGTTGCGCGTATCGCGTGAAAAAGCTTGCGATATTGAAGAGGTGATAGAATTACCTGCTTGTTGCTGAATGCTTGATGCTGTGGTAGAGATATTATCAATTGTGGTGCTATCTTGCGAATAGCTGATTGAGTGATACCATTTGGTTTGCCCGATGCGGTAGCTTAAACCAGCACTTGCACCGACTGCCGTGCGGTCATAAAAACCTGAATCACTTTCGGAGCGGTAAATACTATAATTGACATTGACGGGCAAGCCGCGATAATTAGGGCGACGGTTAGAGATTGAAAACACATTGCTTTGCTCGCTAATATTCAAGCTGAGGTCAATCGAATTGCCACGTCCGCCAAAATTGCTTTCGCGCAAACCAAATCTGAGTGATGCCCCATTTAATGAGCCATAACCAATACCTAAATTAAGCGACCCCGTTAATTTTTCGCTAACAGTAATGCGTAACACAACTTTATCTTGTTCGGAACCATCTAATAAATCAACGCTTACATCGCTAAAAAAGCCAGTAAATTGCAAGGTGCGGTTGATGCTATTAACGCGTGATGGAATAACTGGATCGCCCTCACTAACAGGCAAATATTGCCGAATAACCTTATCTAAAGTGCGGGTGTTGCCAACAATTTCAATCCGTTCAATATAGCGTTTTGGTGCGCGGTCAATTTCATAAATAATATCTATTGTGCGCGTTTCTAAATTACGCTCTTCTTGAATATTAGCATCAGTAAAAGGATAACCATTGGCGTGTAAATAATTGACAATTTGGGTTTGCAAATCATCAATATTATCAGAATGATACCAATCATTAACATCTAAATCAGCTTTGCGGATAAGTTTTAATAGCCCTTCATCATCATTGATAAGGTTAGGCAATTTGCTGTTAATTTTAATATTGCTGATTCTAAAGCGATTGCCTTCATCAATCGCAAAATTGATGGCAAAGAATTTTTGTGGGCGGTTTAATTCTGCAATCGCCGAGCTAACATCAATATCAGGAAAGCCACGGTTGCGGTAAAAGCGTCTAATCACTTGGCGGTCGCCTTCGATACGTTCGGGGTCAAAATTAGTCGCAAAAAAGCGTAAAAAACGCCTCTCTTTGGAATAAATTTCACGTTTTAACACGCCATCAGAATAGAAATCATTGCCAATAAAGACAATATGCTCAATTTTTGTTTTGCGCCCTTCGGCAATTTCAAATATCAAATTCACGCGATTTTGTGGCAAGCGAATAATTTTCGGTTCAATTCGAATCGCAAATCTGCCATAACGTTGATAAATATTCAGCAAATGCCTTACATCGGCTTGCACCCGTGCTTGATTATAGGTTTGGCGCGGACGAATCCGTATCTCAGCTTGCAAAATATCATCGGTAATCACATTATTGCCCTCAAATGCGATTTGATTGATAATTGGTTGTTCTTTGATGGTAATCACTAAATCATTACCGTCGCGTTTTAGCGATATATTTTCAAAATTGCCTGTGGCGTAAAGTGCCTTTAACGCATCATCCATCGTTTGTTCCGAAAACTCATCACCAATAGCAATCGGTAATTGCGATAAAAGACTTAAGCCATCGGTGCGCTCAGCACCTTTAATAACAATATCTTCAATAATTTGTGCATGTGACGAAAATGACAATAATAGAAGCGCCATCACTCCCCATATTTTGATGATGAGTGTAAGGCGATAAAGCAAGCACCGAACAGGCAGGAATGTTTTGATTGCTAGCATTGTCGCTTAGAGTGACAGCACATCGTTAATAGTAACAAAGATGATAAGGGTCATGATAAAAGTAAAGCCAAATCGCAGTAATTTTTCTTTTATCATTAGCGGCATTGGTTTTCTAAAAATGATTTCGTAAAGAATAAAAACCAAATGCCCACCATCTAATATTGGAATCGGTAACAAATTAATCAGCCCTAAATTGATAGAGAGCAGGGCAATAAAAAACAACAGGCTGGCAAAGCCATTTTGTGCGAATGTTTTGGTGGTAACAGCAATTTTAATCGGGCCACCCAATTCGGCATTATCGCTTTTTTGGGTGATGATAGCCCCCAGCGCTTTCAGATTTTCGACTGTAATCCAGATGAGGCTATCTGCCCCTAGAATAATCGCTTGCCCTAGCCCGACTTTAATCCATTCTGGTGGCACACTTTGCACCCCGATAAAGTAAGAAGATGCGGGTGCGCTATTTTCACCAATGCTGCTATCATTAGTATCATTGATACGTAATTGTGGAATAACGGTAATTTGCAATTGCTGTGGAGAGGAATTCTCGCGTGTAATATCAAAAATAATCGTCTTACCATCTGATTGCTGCACTGCCTGCACAATTTGTCCAAAATTGCGAATATTTTGTTGATTAACGGCAGTAATTTCATCACCAGCGCGCAAACCCGCTTGTTCTGCGGCACTATCTTCAATGATTCGTTCAATCATCACGCCATTGATGCGTTCACTGCTAACGCCTTGTATCAACACATAAAGTGCGATAAGCACAAAGGCAAGCACAAAATTGGCAAAAGGCCCCGCCGCTACCACTGCCGCACGGGCATAGGGCGGACGGGCGGCAAAGGAACGGCTATCGTCATTCTCGTCTTCGCTATGCTGTTCGCCATACATCGCAACATAGCCGCCTAATGGTATCAGGCTAAGCCGATAACGCGTTGCACTTTGCTTGCCAGTCCAGCCCCAAATTTCAGGGCCAAACCCGACTGAAAAGGTTTTTACGCCAATACCATAGAAACGCGCCACCAAGAAATGCCCCATTTCATGGATGAATACAATCACGCAAATCACAAAAACAAAGGCGAGCGCGTTATTCCATATTAAATCAAGAAAGTTAATCATTATATTATCCCTGTTCTGTGGCGGATTATAACCTATTGATAGGCTATCAGTCTATTTTTTTGATGATTTCTTCCACGATTTGTCGCGCTTTATTATCAATTAAGATAACATCATCTAGATTTTTAGGTTCATCAGCGTGATATTCGTCTAAACCACGCGTAATTATATCGGTAATGGCAAGATAGCTGATACGTTTTTGTAAAAATGCCTCAACCGCAATCTCGTTAGCGGCATTAAAAATGATGGCGCTGGCTTGCCCTGCATTTAATATCTGTTCGGCAAGATTGAGAGCAGGGAATTTCACCTTATCGGGCAAGGAAAAATCAAATTTTGTTGTATCGGTAAAATCAAATTGATGATGGGCGGGAGCAGGCAGTCGGTGCGGATAGCTAAGCGTATGGGCAACGGGCAAATACATATTCGGCACCCCCATTTGCGCCAGAATCGTCCCATCGCAATAGCGCACCATAGAATGAATAATTTGTTGGGGGTGGATAATCACCTTTAATTTTTCAGCTGGCATGGAAAATAAATGCTTGGCTTCAATCAGTTCCAGTGCCTTATTCATCATGGTGGCAGAATCGACCGAAATTTTTGCCCCCATCGACCAGTTCGGGTGATGCATAGCTTGTTCGGGGGTGATATGTTGCATTTGTTTGCGTGTAAACTCACGAAAAGCACCGCCTGATGATGTGAGAATAATCTCTTTTATTTCGTTCGGTTTATCACTAAGCACTTGAAAAATAGCATTATGCTCGCTATCAACGGGCAAGATTTCGTGCGCGCTTTGCATTAAAAACTTACCCGCCATCACCAGACATTCCTTATTGGCAAGCGCAATAGATGCACCGCTTTTTGCCGCTTGTAAAGTAGGGGAGAGCCCTGCCGCCCCCACAATAGCGGCCAACACACGGTCGGCTTTTATGGTGGCTGCTTCTTGTAAGCCGCTTTTGCCAGCGGCAAGGCGTGGTTGATGTGTAGCAGAAGAAACCGCTTGCTTTAACGCGTCAAAATAATTTTCATCACTTATCACCACAAGCTCTGGCTTTAATAAGTCACTTATTTCAACCAAACGTGCAACATTGCGATGCCCGCTTATCGCCGCAACATCAAATTTATCGGGATAATTTTGCAAAAATTCACATGCCGCCTTACCGATTGAGCCAGTGGCGCCTAATAATGTGATGCGAGATGGCACTTAGTTAAGCCATTCTGCAATTTGCAATGCCAAAAAGGCGGTTGGGCTTGCCATTAAAAAACCATCAATTCTATCTAACACACCACCATGACCGGGGATAATATTGCCAGAATCTTTCACATTGGCACGGCGTTTCAACATAGATTCAAATAAATCTCCCACTTGTGCCATTACAGAGATAAACAGGCTTAAAAAGATAAAGAATAATAAGGGTTTGCCTGCGATACCCGCATAGAAAAAGCCGATGACACCAGCAGCACCCAGCGCACATAAGCTGCCTGATAATGTTTTATTAGGGCTGATAGAAGATGCTAATTTTGCACCGCCCAAAGCACGCCCACCAATGAAAGCGGCAATATCAGTGGCGATAACGGTTAACACCAGCCACAATGTTGCCAATGCACCAAAATTATCGTGGATCCAACTAAAGCTGAGTGCCGCCACAAATAAATAGCTAAAGCCTATCTGATTATGAAAGGCGCGCTCGACTGATGGTTTGGGAATAAAAATATCAATGAATAAAAAGATGGTGATAAGGGCAGGGGCGGCTGGCCCTAATGGGCGCATCAATAGCATGGTTGCCGCAATACACAATGTTAATGTAAGACGCTTTTGTGTGAATACACCGCTGGGTGCTAATCCACCCCATTCCCATGCGCTGATTGTCATCACCACAATCATCAATAATTGTAGCGGCCAGCCACCAAAAATAATCACTGGAATGGCAATCGCTACCATAATCACTGACGAGAAAAAGCGATTGGCAAAATTTTGATCTTCTATAATTCTATTGGCAAGATAGCGATAATTTTCGCGTAACCAGCGGTTGGGGTTGCGGATAGGAAGCAACATTTCCCAAATGGCTTTTCCTAGTAGGGTTACCCCCTTGCCAAGCGCCCTTAGACTTGCGCCCATCCATTTTTGCAAATAATAAGAACCATATTCAAACCCCTTATCCATCGCCCTAAAGGGTGAGACAAGCACAGCTTTTAGGATTCTAAAAATACCGCCAAATAATGGTTTTAAGATTTTAATAGGAGTTGTAAAAACGAATTTACCAGACTTTTTCAAAATTTGTAAGGCTTTGTTTAGCCAGATGAAAGGCAGTTTAATCATTTTAATAATTGATTGTAATAGGCGTTTAATCATGATGCGTTTTCCTTCTCTTGATTCTTTTGCTCCTCTTTCGCCCTATTATTGTTGCGCCCTGTGATGGACATGGTTTCGCTTAATGTTTCGCTTATCGGCTTGCTCATGCCGAATCGTCTTTTGCGGGTGCGATAAAATTCTATTGCTGTAAAAAAATCTTGTTTGCTAAAATTGGGCCATAAAATATCCGTAAAATACCATTCGCTATAGGCGGATTGCCATAGTAAAAAATTGCTGACACGCTTCTCGCCACCCGTACGGATAATCAATTCTGGCTCTGGCATATCATTCGTATATAGCAAAGATGCAAATTCCTGCTCGTTCAGTGTACTGATTAATGCAGGATTTTGCAATACGTTTTGTGCAAATTGTTTCACCGCATTGATAATTTCCGCACGCCCGCCATAATTAAGCGCGGCACAGATTGTTAATCTTTCGCCATGTTTACTTTTTTCCATCAGTGATTGAAGCATTTTCTGGGTTTTTTTAGGCAATGCTGATAAATCACCGATACAGGTGAAACGGATATTCTCGCGCAAAAAATCTTGCTCTTTATCGCTGATAAAACTTTCAATCAGCTGAAATAACCCGCTAACTTCTTGCTTGGGGCGGAGCCAATTTTCAGTAGAAAAAGTGTAAAGGGTTAAAAAATCTATTTTTAACTCCAACGCCACTTTGATGATATCCGATACTGTTTCAACGCCTTTTTTATGTCCATAAAGCCGTTCTTTTGTTTGGTTTTCAGCCCATCTGCCATTGCCATCCATGATGATACCAACATGACGGGGAATAGGGTTATTAATGGCTAATTTTGA
Source organism: Alphaproteobacteria bacterium (assembly GCA_022599575.1). Classification (GTDB taxonomy): domain Bacteria; phylum Pseudomonadota; class Alphaproteobacteria; order JABAAW01; family JAHZMA01; genus JAHZMA01. Next base: position 24,348 of record JAHZMA010000078.1, read on the forward strand.
GTTCATAAGTTTAATATTATATCTGTAGCATGTCTTTTTCTTTATCAGCAAAGGCTTTATCAATTTTGCTAACAAAATCATCGGTGAGTTTTTGCAATTTATCGCCATTGCGGTGCATCTCATCTTCGGATATATCGCTTGATTTTTCCATTTTTTTGAGGTTATCCATGCCTTCGCGGCGGATATTGCGAATAGCAATTCTGCCATTTTCGGCATATTTGCCAGCAACTTTCACCAATTCGCGCCTGCGTTCTTCGTTCAACTCTGGCAATGTAATGCGAATAACAGCACCTTCGGTTTGGGGGTTTAAGCCTAAATTAGATTCCATAATGCCTTTTTCTACCGCACTCACCATGCCTTGGTCCCACACATTGATGCTTAATGTGCGCGCATCTAGCACCGAAATGGTGGCAACATGGCTAAGCCCCATTTTACTGCCATAGGCATCTACTTGTACAGGGTCTAAAAAATTTTGCGATGCACGCCCTGTTCGCAAAGATGATAATTCACGCGAGAACGCCTCTAAGGCTTTATCCATTTTGGTTGCATAATCTGCTTCATTCCACATAATATATTCCTTCTATATTCTTTCTGGCGATATTCCTAATTGCTGATGATAGTAAATCTTCCGTTATTATTCAGCAAGTTTTTTAACGGATTTTCCTGATTAAAACTTAAAACCGCAATTTTCAAATTATTTTCTTGCGCGATGGTAAAGGCAGATTTATCCATAATTTTCAAATCTTTATCCAAAGCAGTTTGATAGGTGAGATGCTTGTAATGTTTGGCATTCGGATTTTTAGCAGGGTCATCATCATACACGCCATCTACTTTGGTGGCTTTTACCACATAGTCACAATCAAGTTCTAACCCGCGTATCACGCAAGTGGTGTCGGTGGTAAAATAGGGCTGCCCTAATCCGCCCGCCAACAACAAAATTTTACCAGATTCTAATGCGCTGACACCAAGCAGACGGTTAAAACCCTGTGCAATACCAGCAACTTCAATTGATGATAATATTTTAGCCTTTTTGCCTAATGCTAACGCGCCAATCATGCTTTGCAAGGCGATGATATTTAATATGGTCGCCATCATGCCAATTCTATCAGCATCGGCACGTGGCAATAATTGTTTTTTGGTTTGTGTTTGATTTTGTGTTTGGGCATCATCATTGGCAATAAATTTTTCGCCACGCATGATATTGCCACCGCCACATACCACCGCCACTTCGCAAGTTTCAGCAATGTTAATCAGTTTACGCGCTGTTTGTTCAAGCGCATCATTATTGATGCCGACACCAGCATCGCCACTGAGAGATTCGCCTGAAATTTTAAGCAAAATGCGGGTGTTCTTGGTCATATAACTCCCTTATGGTAACTCCCTTAATAGCGAGACTACCCCTTAACGACAGAAGCTACTTCACTGGCAAAATCGCTTTCTTCTTTTTCAACACCTTCACCAAGTTGAAAACGGACAAAGCCTTTTAAGGTAACATCAGCACCCATTTCTTTGCCAAGTTCCGCAAGTAGTTTGGAAATTTTACTTTCGCCATCCATCACAAAAATTTGTTCTAATAAAACGGCCTCTTCATAATATTTACGCAATCTGCCTTCCACCATTTTACCAATAATTTCTTCTGGTTTGCCTGATGCACGGGCTTGTTCGGTCAAAATATTGCGTTCGCGCTCAAGCGCGGTTGCGTCAACGGTTGCCACTGAAAGAAATTCTGGACGTGCCGCCGCCACATGCATGGCGATTTTATGCCCTAATTCTTGCAATTTTGCTTTATCGCCAGCACTTTCAAGCGCAATTAAAACACCAATCTTGCCCATATTATCGCGCAATGCTGAATGGATATAGCTTACCACTATGCCTTCGCTTACCTCAAGATAATCACTGCGGCGCATTGACATATTCTCGCCAATGGTCGCGATATGATGGGTGAGCTGTTCGCTGAAATTTTTATCGCTGTTGGGATATGCACTATCAAGCACTGCCTGCATATCGCCTTTATGGGTAAGAGAGGCTTGTGCCGCATCGGCAACAAACTCTTGAAATGTCTCGTTACGGGCAACAAAATCGGTTTCGGCATTCACCTCAACACACGCGCCCATTGTGCCAGCAGTGCATACTGCAACCAAGCCCTCTGCCGCCACGCGCCCTGATTTTTTCTGTGCGCTTGCTAAGCCATTTGTACGCAACCAATCAACTGCTTCTTCTAAGTTGCCATCAGTTTCATTGAGTGCTTTTTTGCAATCCATCATGCCTGCGCCAGTTTTTACGCGCAATTCTTTTACCAATGATGCCGTAATTTCAGCCATATCTATTTACTCTCTTTTTCAGTTTTGGTTGCTTGTGGTTGTTCAGCTTTTGCCTTTACAGTTTTTGGCGCGTCAGCTTTTGCATCAGCTTTCGGTTGTTCCGCTTTTGGCTTATCGCTTCTGGGTTTGTCGTATCTAGGTTTATCACCTCTGGGCTTATCGCTTCTAGGTTTGTCACCTCTGGGTTTATCGCTTCTAGGTTTGTCACCTCTGGGTTTGTCGTTATTGTTTGGTCTTGGCTTCCTTGCGCGCATTGTATCCTTTGATGTATCAGGATTGGCATCAGCACCTAAATCAACACCCATTTGACTCATTTGATTTTTCATGCCGTCCAAAATCGCCTCTTTTGCCAAACGACAATAAAGTTTAATGGCGCGCAATGAATCATCATTGCCATAGATGGGGTAATCAATGCCATCGGGGTTGCAATTTGTATCGATAATTGCCACCACAGGAATATTCAGCACTTTGGCTTCGGCAATCGCGGTTGCTTCTTTATTGATATCAACCACAAATAACACATCAGGTTGCGAGCCCATTTCGCTAATACCGCCTAGCACCAATTCTAGTTTGGTTTTTTTCCGCATGACGGTAATTAATTCTTTTTTGGTTAGCCCACTATCTTCATCGCTGAGTTGCTTTTGCAATTTTTTCATATTGGTGATGGAATTTAAGATGGTTTGCCAGTTGGTAATCATACCACCTAACCAGCGGTGATTGACAAAATATTGTCCAGAATCAAGGGCAGTGATTTTGATGGTTTCACGCGCTTGCATTTTGGTGCCAACAAATAAAATTCTGCCACCGCTAGCGGCAATTTCGTTCAGAAACTGTAAGGCACGGCTTA
>JAHZMA010000079.1 GCA_022599575.1 Alphaproteobacteria bacterium
AGGCATATCATAAGGATTATGGTGGTAAGTCGCATTTGCGTCATTCTTTCGGATATACAGTTGGTGATGTTTGGGACGATATTCATCGGGTGCGCCATGCGGGCAAACGTATAGAGAATCATCCTTGTCAGTTGCCAGTGCATCTTATTGAAAGAATTATCCTTATGTCCACTGATGCGAATGATGTTTTTGTTGATTTATTTGCTGGCGGTGGCGCAGGCGGCGTTGCCGCTAAACAACTTGGCAGAGGGTATTTGGGTGCAGATATTGATAAAAAATATGTCGCGCTTTCTAATGAAAAAATAGAGGAAACTCAAATACGAAAATTCAACAATCATTTTGTATCAATCCATTTGAATAAGCCAGTTTCGGTGCGCGATATTGATATTAAAAATGGAGTTTTTGATGGTTGATTTAGATATCAATAGAATGCAGGTTTTTGTTAATTTTCCTGAAGTTGAAGATAGAATGCGCCTTGAAATAAATCAGCGTGTGCAAGGGATATTACTGACTGAGGCAAAGAATGGTGAACGTCCTGCTTATGATGTTATAATTGATTATTTGTGTCATGAAAAATGGGAGGCAAGATTGACGAGTCTTATTGGCTTGTCAGGTGGTTCTTTAGAGCGTTTAAAACGTGTTGCGCGCGCAATATTTGCCAAACAATCATGGCCTAATTTACAAAAAGATGAAGAAGCACGAAAGCTGATTGCCAAATTTTTAACAAATCCCGATGATTTTGCCGATAAGATTCCTGAATTTATCAGAAGATGTTTTTATTTAAGAGACGGTTGGGTAAAATCCCTTCGTGATGAGAAACAGGTGACGGCACTTGTTATTGATTCCTTGAAATCGCTTTATTCGGTTGAATGTGGTTTTGCACAAGAGAGACTTATTGTATCGGAAGTAACGGCATTAGGATTAAATTATGAAAAAGGAAGCGTTGAAATTGTCAATAACAAAGAGGTTGATGTGGCTATCCCTTCGATAAAAAATCCAAGAATTTTAATTATGTCTTCTTACCAATTAACAACGGCATCAATGCAATCATCGCGTGCCAATGAACAAGCTTTGATGTATGATGATATTGCGAGGCACAATCGGCGTCACCCTGATAGCAAGCCTATTTTATTATGGAATGTTGTAGATGGTGGCGGTTGGTTAGAACGCAAGAATGATTTACGAAAAATGCTTATAAATGCAGATTCTAATTTTTGTCATGCTGATATTGCAGAGGGATTTTTTAGCGATGCGCTTAAAAAATGTCTAAAATAAAGCATCACACATTAAATCTAAAATGGGTTATTTGATGGAGAATTTTAATGCTGAATATTGAAAATCGCACTATTTTTTGCCGTGATAATATTGATATATTGCAAGGCATCAATAGTGATTGTATTGATTTGATTTATCTTGACCCGCCTTTTAATAAAGATAAAAAATTCACAGCGCCAATAGGTAGCTCAGCAGAGGGTGCAGGTTTTAAGGATTATTTTAGGGAAGAAGATGTGAAAGATGAATGGTTGCAAACCATCAGCGAAGATAATCCTGAACTGTATAATTTCTTAAATGGTGTAAAGCTTATCAGCACCAACAAATATTACCTTTATAATTTTTGTTATCTGGCTTATATGGCAATTAGATTGCTAGAAATGCACCGCATCTTAAAACAAACAGGTTGCATCTATTTGCATTGCGATTCTACCATGAGCCATTATCTAAAATTATTATTGGATATTATTTTTGGAGAAAAAAACTTCAAAAATGAAATCACATGGAAGAGAACTTCTGCCCATAATGATGGTATGAAATTTGGTAGAATTACAGATTCAATTTTTTATTATCAAAAATCGGATATTCATAAATTTAAGAATGTTTTTATGCCGCGCGATGATGCTTTGGGTTATTTTCCTTATGGTGAAGAAAAAACAGGCAGAAATTATAGGTTAGAAAAAATAGATGGCAAAGGCAAACAAAATACAAGAATGGTTTTGGGGCATAAAGTTACCTCGCCTATTGGCAGAATGTTTTGGTCGCAAGAAAAAATCAATGAAGCTGAATCTCAAAATAAAATTATATATGACCCTGCAAAACACACAAAACCATATATTAAAAAATATATGGATGAAGATGAGGGCAATCAAATTCAAGATTTATGGGTGGATATTTCAACCAACACCATGAAAGACAATGAAAAAACGAAATACCCTACGCAAAAACCGCTTGCGTTGCTAGAACGTATCATTAAAGCATCAAGCAATGAGGGTGATATTGTGTTAGACCCATTTTGTGGTTGTGCAACAACATGCGTTGCGGCAGAAAAATTAAATCGGCAATGGATAGGTATAGATGTATCGCATAAGGCTTATGAACTCGTTAAAGAGCGACTTGCCAAAGAAATAGAATGGTTGGATTCGTTATTTCATGAAAATTTAATAAATTATACGACTACCCCTCCTAAACGCACCGATGCAGGAGCCAATGATGCATTGCAAAAATATGTGTATGTGATTTCGCATAAGCAATATCAGGGGGAGTATAAGGTGGGTATTGCAAAAAATGTTAAAGCGCGACTGAGTAGCTATCAAACAGGTGACCCTAATCGTGATTATCAATTAGAATATAGCTTGCACACAAAGCATTTTCGTGCGATTGAACAATATATTCATGAAAAATACGATAATAAGCATGAATGGGTGAGTGGAAAACTTGCTGATATTGTGGCGGATATTGAAGCATATCCTAATAATGCAGATTAATCACACATTAAATCTAAAATGGGTAATATCGGCGTCTTGCATGATATAATCACGGCCTTCAATTCGTAGCTTGCCATTTTCTTTGGCGTGTTTTTCGCCGCCTTGCAGATAATCATCATAGCTGATAATTTCGGCACTGATAAAACCACGCGCAAAATCACTATGAATAACCCCTGCCGCATCGGGTGCAGATGTGCCTTTGGTGATATGCCATGCCCTCGCTTCTTTCGGTCCAGCAGTAAAATAGGTGATAAGATTCAACAATTCCGCAGCCCCTTGAATGATGCGCTTGAGTGATGTTTCTTTCAAGCCTAATGTTTCCAGAAAATCTTGCTGTTCATCTTCGGGCAGGGCGATAAGCTCCGCCTCAATCGCTGCCGATACCAGCAATGCCTGACTGCCTTCTTGTTTGGCATGTTCGAACACCGCCTTTGAATGATGATTACCGCTTACCACCGAATCCTCATCAACATTGGCGATATATAAAATCGGCTTATGGCTTAACATATGTAGAGATTTCAGCATGATTAGCTCATCAGCATCAAAATCGTGATTTTTTAACATTGTGCCTGCTTCTAGCAAGGGGATGATTTTTTCAACAAAGGCAAGCTGATTGCGGGCATCTTTATCGCCACTGCGCGACACTTTTACCAACCGTTCGCGTTGTTTTTCTAAACTTGCCAAATCGGCAAGCATTAATTCGGTTGCAATAATTTCGGCATCGCGCAAAGGGTCGGCACTGCCTTCAACATGGGTGATATTGCTATCATCAAAACAGCGTAACAGATGGATAATTGCATCAACTTCGCGGATATGCGCTAAAAATTGATTGCCCAAACCTTCGCCTTTTGATGCCCCGCGTACTAGCCCAGCAATATCAATGATTTCTAACACAGCAGGAATGGTTTCAGCTGAATTGGCTAAAGCGGCGATTTTATCAAGACGCGGGTCAGCAACTGGCACCCGCCCGATATTGGGTTCGATGGTGCAGAAAGGGTAATTTGCCGATTCCGCATGTGCCTGTTGCGATAACGCATTATATAAGGTTGATTTACCGACATTGGGCAAGCCGACAATTCCGCAATTTAGTCCCATATTTTTATCTTTCGGGTTTTTATCTTTTGGGTTTGCTAAATGCTAATGTTTTTGACAAAAGCGGCAAGCTGTTTATAGCGGATACGCTTGGTGCGTTCGGCAGTTAAAATCGCTTCTAATTGCGCCAATGAATGGTTGAGGTCATCATTGATAATAATATAATCATATTCTTGATAATGGCTGAGTTCAGCAGGGGCTTGCGCCATACGATAGGCAATAGCCTCATCACTATCAGCAGCACGCTCTTTAAGCCTTGCTTGCAATGCCATTTTGCTGGGCGGTAGAATAAAAACAGTAACGGGCGGATTATTAGCATTTTCTGTTAGCTGCTGTGTGCCATTCCAATCAATATCAAACATCACATCATGCCCATTATCCAGCGTTTGTTCAATCTGTTTGCGCGGTGTGCCATAGCGGTGCTTAAACACGGTGGCATATTCCAGAAATTCATCATTATCAATCATGGTTTGAAATTTTTCATCACTCACAAAATGATAATGCACCCCTTCAATTTCATTGCTTCGTGGCTTACGGGTGGTTACCGATACTGATAATTTAAGGTCGGGGTGATTTTGAAATAAAGCACGGCTTAAGGTGGTTTTACCCGCCCCTGATGGCGATGATATCACGAGCATTAAACCATCACGTTGGGGCGTTATGTTATCATGATGGGGGGTAATGCCGTTACTTTGAGGCATAATATCATTATATTGACGTATGACGCCATTATGTTGGGGCAAGATACTGTTCATAATATTATATTATGCTGATTTTTATGGTTTTGTCAATATTATTGTGAGCGTTTATAAAGCCGTGCGATAAAAAAACCATCCATTGCCACGTGATAATAGGGCATTAACCGCAATGTGCTTTTATCAATTTTATGATTAGTTTTAGGCTTTTTAGGCACAAAATCAGGCAATTCAGTGGGCGCGATGAAAGAAAGTTCGGCATCTTCATTGGCTTGCAAAAAATTCGTGATAATATCAATCCCTTCTTCGGGTTCTAAGGAGCAAACTGCATAAATCATCATGCCACTTGGTTTCAACCATTGCCATGCTTGGGTGAGCATTAATTTTTGCGTTTGCGCGCATAGTGTAATATCTTTATTGCTTCGTGTTAGCAGAATATCGGGATTATGGCGTAATGTGCCAAGTGCGGTGCAGGGGGCATCTAGCAAAATCGCATCATAAAGCATATCAGTTTGATAGGTTAACATATCGGCAATGATAGGGGTGTTTTCAAGTTTCAACCGCGTAAAATTTTCTTGCAGACGTTGCATACGTTTTTCTTTATTATCAAGCACAGTCAGCTTTGCCTGTTTATTGGCAAGGTAAGCTGCTTTACCACCGGGGGCGGCACATAAATCAAGGATATTTTTACCGCTAACATTGCCTAGCAAATGCGCAGCAAGGTAAGAGCTAATATTCTGCACCCACCACTCGCCTTTATCGTAACCATCAAGCGCGCTAATTTTACCATCAAAATCTAGCATTAATGTATCGGCAAATAGATGGCTTGCTTGCTTGCCCGCTTGTTGAAAAACCTCGCACCATTGTTGCGGATTTTGTTTGACTGTAATTCCCAGCTTTGGCGTTTGCATCACGCTATTAATCATTTGCTGATAATCATCAGGAGCAAAGTTTTTGCGCCATCTTTTATCAAGCCAATCGGGTAGGGGTGAGAAGTTTGCGATTTTTTTCTGCCATTGTTGGCGGTTATTGCTTACCTCACGCAAAATGGCATTGATGAAACCCGTGACTTGCGGAGATGCTCCTTTTTTTTTGGCAAGCTGGGTATAGCTATTCACCACTGCGAAATCCTGCTTTTCAAGTATCAGCAACTCATACAGACCCGCCAATAGCAATGTGTGATAAAAATGCAATGTGGGCGGACGTTTGGCAAGCAATTTAAGGGTGCTTTGTAGCGGGTAATAATGGCGTAATATGCCTTTATAGAGTAAATGCGTGAAATTTCTATCACGCTCACTCATATGTTCGGTATTCCAAGCGGGCTGCTTCTTATCGCCAATAAGCGCGACAATATGACGCACAGCAATCAGACGTGGTGATGGGTGATGGTTTTCGGAGGTGGGCTTTTTCATTGTAATGTAAGATAATAAAATTACCGATAAAAAGAAACATAAATTATATGCGTTCCATAAAAAAATCCCTTCCTTATTAAAAACAAGGAAGGGAGAAGTTGCTACAGAGAGATTTTATTAAATTCTTTAGAAAGACAATTAAAAAAAGGCAATTAAAAAAGGCAATTAGAATGGCAATAGAATATCAGCAATTTGCGTGCCGTAACGGGGCTGTTGCACCCTAGTAAGTTGCCCTTGGCCGCCGTAGGCAACACGTGCTTCAGCTATTTTTTCATATGTGATGCTATTACTGGTGCTAATATCTTCTGGGCGGATAATACCAGCAACATGCAATTCGCGCACTTCGCTATTGACACGCATTTCTTGACGTCCATAAATCACCATATTACCATTGGGTAGCATTTGCGTTACCACAGCGGCAACTTGCATTTGAATACGCTCGTCACGTGCGATTGACCCCGACCCACGATGCTGGGCATCGCTTTGGGTATCCAGTAAATTATTAAGGTCTGGCGTGCCCGGTAAAATTCTGCCCAATGTTGCGCCAAAACCAGCTAATGCACCAACATCAACATCGTTTTCGCTTTCGCGCCTCTGTTGCGTTTCGTTGTTTAATTGCGCGCTATCTTGCACATCAACCATTACGGTGACAATATCACCCACTTGCGATGCGCGTAAATCTTTGAAGAAACCATTTGAGCCAGGTTGCCATAGTGAATTATCGCGTGGCGAGAAATTTTGCGGACTTGGCATGGGCATTGTAATGCGCCCTGGATGTTCATCAGCTGGGTTGCTGATTGCTGATAATTCTGGCGTTTCGCCCACATGGGCAAGGTCGCTAACCCCACAACCACTCAGCATCACAAGAGAGGATATCGCTATCACCATCGCTAAATTTTTGGTTTTGATGCATGGCTTGTTACCAATGATAAATGACCTGTTCATAATTTTTTCCTTTAATTGATGGCTTTGGACTGGTTAGTTTTGGTGAGTGAGTTTGCTATTGTTGGTTTATTTGTAGATATGCTGATTTGCACAGTTTCGGCACTCACAACCTTACCTTCTACCACAATGCCGCTGGTAACATTCTTGATACTGATAATATCGCCCATCGCCCCATCTTGTAATGCAATACCAGTAGCGGTGATTTTGATTGTTTTGGTTGCCAGCACCATATTAACTTGTTGCTTTTTCTTTACCAATAAAGGCATTTGAAAATCACGAAACTGTAAGTTAGAATTTGCTCTGATATGGCGTTTTGTTTCCATACCAATAATATCGCCAGCAATGGTGATGATGCCATCATGAAGATTTTTGATATTCTCAAATCGGTGAATCACATCGCGCTCGCCGATGATTGTACCACGTTGCACTGAATTCATTAAGGTGGGAAGTTTTTTCTTTAACACTACCACACCGCTAAATTTAAGCCCATTATTGTAAGCTTTTCCATTAACTGATACGATGATTTCGCCTTGAAAATTACCAGTAGTGTCGGCATAGCTAAAATTTTCAATGTTATATTTAATATCGCCTTGTTTGGGCAGTGTAATTTCTTGCTTTGATAGGCGTACTTTAATATCAATATCATCATATTGCTTTGTTTCGGCTTTCATCACGCGTCCGCGCACCAATGTTTCTATTTCTTGCCTGTCAATATTGCGTCCAGCACGTGTGACATAAATGCCTTTTAATTGTTCATCATCATACGAATCAACATGATGCTTGTTAACAATTTCTTGCAAATCATTGCGGTTGAGATAATAACTTTTGCCGGGTGCGGGTGCAGGGCGCACCACAATGCTTTTATCATCGATATTAGGAAAAATATCACGCAACATCAGATAGTCTTCATCTATTACCACATCACGATTGCTTGATTGTTCTAAATTATTTGCCACCACTGTTAGGGGGGTAAGCCCCCCTAACAGTAACGCAATCGCCATTATAATTTTTTTATTCATAACAATCATCCTATATAATCCTATTAGCGGATATTGGTTGCCGCAGCCGAAATTTGGTCGGCAGTTTCAATCACTTTAGAATTCATTTCATAAGCACGCTGGGCTGAAATCATGGTGGTGATTTCTTCCACAGCCTCAACATTTGATGATTCCAAAAATCCTTGCAACACAAGCCCGTAACCTTGCGTGCCTGGGGCGTTAAGGTTGGGAATGCCTGATGCGTTGGTTTCGCTGTAAAGATTATCACCTAATGCTTCTAAACCAGCATCATTAGCGAATACGGCTAATTGTAATTGCCCCACCTGTTGTGGCAACACATCGCCATCGGTGTTAACATAAACCTCGCCACTTTGGTTGATTGTAATTTCAGTCGCATTTTCTGGAATATCTATTTGCGGCTGGATAAGATAGCCATCAACAGTTACTAACTGCCCATCTTGGTTAATCTGAAACGAGCCTGCACGGGTGTAAACAGTGTCACCATTGGGATGTTGAACCTGAAAATAGCCCCGTCCGTTAATCGCCAAATCAAGCGAATTATCAGTAGGCAGAAGGTTGCCAGTGGTATGAATACGATACACGCCCGATATACGAACGCCTAAACCTGCTTGCACACCAACGGGTACGGTTGTACCATCATCAGACGAAATTGAACCCACTTGACGAATATTTTGATAAAACAAGTCTTGAAATACCGCACGGCTTTTCTTAAAAGCAGTGGTGTTTAAGTTGGCTACGTTGTTGGCGGTAGCCTCAACCAAGAATTGCTGTGCCAGCATTCCAGTTGCACCTATATGTAATGCGCGCATTGTTTTTTAACTCTCTTTCATCATTACAAGGTTAATGTTTTTTGGTTATGATATACGTGTAAACACGTTAATCGCTTCTGTACTTAATTGATTTTCGCGGTCAATCAGTGATTTTATCCGTGCATTATCGCGTTCCACTTGCATCATTTTTACCAATTCCGTGATTGCTTGCACATTAGAGCCTTCTACATAGCCCTGTTTCAAAAGCGCGTTCTGACGCCTAATTGCGGGATCGCGGGAAATAAATAATGTATCACCATTCTTGCTTAAAGAAGCTGGGTTATCAAAATCAAATACGCCAATTCTGCCCACTGCCACACCATCTGCGACTATCAAACCCTCAGCGGTAACGTCAATTCGTTCGTAATTGGCAGGCAATGTTAATGCCTGATTATTATCGTCTAACACCTGATAGCCATGATTGGTAATCAAATCATTATTTAAGTTTAATGTAAATCTACCAGCGCGTGTATATTGTACACCTGCTGGCGTATCTACTGCAAAATAACCGTTTCCTTGAATGGCGAAATCAAGCGGGTTGCCCGTTTGCTGTAACGGACCCTCTGTGGGGTTGGGCGTGATATTAACGGCTTCCGAAAATGATATTGCACGCGTTTTTTCAGGCTTTTCTAATAATTCGTTAAATGCAATACGGTCGCCACGAAAGCCATCAGTATTGATATTAGCAATGTTATTTGCTGTCACATCTAGCCAGCGGCGCAAACCAATCTGGTGTGTCAGCCCTACATAAAGGGTGTTTTCCATTGCAAGCGCTCCTCTGTATCTGTGTGCTTGTTGGTGGTTGCTGGGAATGTTGCAATAATTATGCCATAATTCCGCTTATGCAACATTATTGTTGAAAAATTGCTTGGTAATGTATTTTTTGTAAGAAAAGGCTTGCTAAAAAATGAAAGCCATATTATATCTGTTATAGTTGCATATTTATATATATGTTTTGGTACGATATAAATTTTGCAAGCAATATGAAGCAGTTAATGATAGAATCGTTTTTGCAAAATATTGCGATGTTTCATGGGCAGGAAAGAAGCATTTTTTAGATATTGTTTGGCAATATCGGTATCATTAAGGTATGGAACAGGTGAATATTCCTTTTGGGAGCAAGCGTGATGGCAGATGCATCGTCAAATTCAAAGAAGAATCTTGAGATAAAAGGGCACACTAAAAGACATTATGTTGTTTTATTTTTGCTGATTTTTGTCGTTGCCGCAGTGATTTTGCTGTTTTTTCTAGAAAATACAATTGGTTTAAGAAAAATTTTAAGTCCAACAGCACATGTGGAAGAAACGATTAAATTACGTAAAGAATCCGTCAATCGCGTGATTAAAAATCGCCGTTATATGGATATAGAAGAGCCGATTAGCGCAAATTTATATGATGAACAAGGGCGTCCAGTATTCTTATCGATTAAATTATCGTTTGAAATACAGACGGAGAGTGACCGTGAACAACTGCAAAAAGTTATTCCAGTTATTATAGATTCTGTGCAATCTTATTTGCGAAGCATTCGCCCCGGTGAATTAACGGGCACGCAAGGCATTTACCGTGTGCGTGAAGAATTGGTGTTCAGAATCAATCGTATTGCATCGCCAGTAGCAATTAACGATGTTTTGTTTAAGGAATTTTTACTACAATAACAATAAATATGGCAATATGGAGGAATATGTATGATGGTCGTAACAAATTGAGATAGGAAAATTGATGGGCGGCAATGAAGAAGCAGGTGAGGGCGATGTCAGTTTCTTAGAGCAAACTGAGATTGATTCTATTTTAGGCTTGCAACAAGCCGAAGGTGAAGAAAAGTCAGGGCTACATTTGTTGCTTGAAAGTAGCAAGGTCGGCTTTCAACGGCTACCGGGGCTTGAGGCTACTTATGAACGATTTGTGCGGTTAGCATCTAGTTCGTTACGGCATTTTTCTGCCGAAAATGTTGAGATTAACTTTGATAATCTCAACCCAACGCGCTTTGGTACTTATCTTAATTCGGTGGCATTGCCAGCAATGGTGGCGATTTTCAAAGCTGAGGAATGGGAAGGCTTTGGGCTTGTCAATGTTTCCAGCCAGTTAATTTATTCGGTGATGGATGTGTTGTTAGGTGGCAGGCGCTCATCGCAAGTAAGGGTTGAGGGGCGCGCTTATTCGGTGATTGAAATCAATATTATTGAGCGGCTTATCTCGGTTATTTTAGAAAATTTGGCGATTGCATTTGGACCATTTTCAGCTGTTAATTTTCATTATGAACGGATGGAAACCAATCCGCGTTTTGCATCGGTTGCTTTGCCCACCAACGCAACCACAGTGGCACGCTTTCATGTTGATATTGAAGATAGAACTGGCAGTTTTGAAATTGTGTTACCCTATTCTACGCTTGAGCCTATTCGTCCACAATTAAGTCAGCTATTTATGGGTGAAAATTTTGGCGATGATACAAATTGGTCACGACATTTTACCAATGTGCTAAAATATTCAAATGTTGAAATTGAAGCGGTATTGCATGAGCGCAATTTTTCTATGAATGATGTGATGGAATGGGGACTTGGTTCGGTGATTGATTTTGATGTGCCTGCCGATCAGCTGGTAACAATTCGTAGTGGCAAAACAAAAATCTATCGCGGTATGATGGGCGAAAAAGATGGGCATGTTGCCGTGAAATTAATGCGGCGGCTTGAAACAAATTCAGGAGATGAGTAATCATGATATTGATTGATGTGATATTGATTTTATCGGTGGCGGCGGGTTTGTTTTATATGTACAGATTGCGCCGTGCCATTATGGTAGTGCATCAATCGCGTGCCGAGTTAAAACAGCTAATGTCACAATTTGCATTTGATATTGACCGTGCTGAAAAAGCATTAACACAGATAAAGCAAATCGGTAAGCAACAAATGGAAGAGTTACAACAAACGAGCAAAAAGGCACTAAATTTGCATGATGATTTAGAATTTTTAATGCATCGTGGTGAAGATATTGCCGACCGTTTGGAGGTTGCATCGCATCATGGCAATAAAAAATTACAGACTAATGAGCAGCAAAAGGGAACAAAAAAGGTGAAAGCAATAGTTAATCTGGAAGGATTACGGTAATGGTTGTTAAAACATCAGCCTATGAATTACAAAAAATCTTTGCGAAAGAAGGCAAGCAAAGGGGTATTGATGTGCCACCACCGCAAGAAGATTTGAATATAAAAAATTCATGGATTGATGAATTGGATAAGCAAGAACATGAGCAAATCATTGCCTCGCAAATGAAACATACGCGTCGCCGTCGAAAATATAAATTATTGGCAGTGCTGTTGGTGACAGGCTTGCTGGCGGTGAAAATTACGAGTATGGGGCTAGATTATATGAAGCAATCCGATGTTGCGCTTAATGTAACAACATTTCTAAAACAAGCCGCTAAACCAACGATTGAACAAAGCGTTGCACAACAAGTCAATGGTGAAGAAGAAGTTGAAGAAGATGCTTTATTTGGCACATCAAGAAGTAGAAGAAGTAATGTTGATGAACGCACACGTAGCCTGCAACAAGCTGGCGTAACGCCACTTGACCAAAAAGTAGGTGAGGAAAGTGGAATTAGCAATATCTTAAAAGAGAATATTCAAGGTAAGGTGAAGCAATTATCAGAACGCGAACAGCAATTAAAAACTTACGAAACAATCTTAAATGTTACCGAACAAAAATTAGGCGAACGGCAAGCTGCTTTAGATGCCACACGTGATGAGATTAAAGGCTTGCTCGAAGAATATGGTGATGTTAAAGAAGGTGAGAGAGGCAATTTAGCAGGCATTTATTCGAGTATTGAGCCCAAAAGAGCGGCAGTGATTTTTAATAATTTAGATGTTGAAATTGTCGTTGGGATTATTAATCAAATGTCGCACCGTCAATCAGCGAAAATTCTTGGCTATATGGACCCAGATAAGGCAAGACAAATAACAGAAGTCTTATCAGGAAAATAATCATGATGAGACAAAACCAATGAGACAAAACCAATGAGACAATACTAATGAGATTGGCAGAAATTAGCAGAAATACCAATGAAACCATGATTGAAGTCGTGGTGGATTTAGATGGCAATGGCACAGCAGAAATTGATACCAAATCTGCGTTTTTTAATCACATGCTAGAACAATTAACCTTGCATAGCCTTATGGATGTGCGCCTGAAAGCACGTGGTGATGAGCAAATTGACTTTCATCATATGATAGAAGATAGCGGTTATGCGCTAGGGCAAGCAATATCGCAAGCATTAGGCAAAAGGCAAGGCATTGCGCGTTATGGGCATGGCTATGCGCCGATGGATGAATCGCTGGCACGTGCGGTGATTGATTTTTCGGGTCGCCCTTGCTTGCATGCAAAATTGGGGATAACGGTAGAAAAAATTGGCGCGCTAGATACGGAATTATTCGCAGAATTTTTTCAATCATTGGCGCAAGGGCTAGGGGCAGCACTACATATTGAATCATTCTATGGGGTGAACAACCATCATCGTATCGAAGGCGTGTTTAAGGCGCTGGCATTGGCGTTAAGAATGGCAATAACGGTTGATGAGCGCAAGCAAATGAATGTGCCTTCTACCAAAGGTAGTCTGGCAGGCATTGCTGGTATTGAAAATTGATGATTCGCTTTCATAAATAACATGCTAAAAACAAAACTTATTGATTGCGGTGGCGGCAATATTTCATCAGCCTATAATGCGTTATGCAAATTAGCACCAGCCAATATGCAGGTTGCCATTATCACCGATGCCGATGCGCTTGTTGATGCTGACTATGTTGTGCTTCCAGGGCAAGGTGAGTTTGGACAATTTATGCAAGCGATGCAATTTGATGGCTGGATAGAGCCACTCACTGAAAAAATCATCACGCAAGGGGTGCCGTTTTTGGGAATTTGCGTGGGAATGCAGGTGATGCTAGAGGGCAGTGTTGAAAATTGTCCCGATAGTAGCAAGCCGAATCAAGGGTTAGGTTGGATTGATGGGGTGGCGCGAGTTTTGCCATCAACACAGAAATTGCCACAGATGGGCTGGAATAATCTTAACATAGCTAAGCCGCATCCGATTTTTAAGGATATTAATGATGGGCAAGATGTCTATTTCGTGCATTCATATGCTTTGTTGCTTGAAGCTGATAATATCCCCGAAACCGTGCCTGAAACGATATTAGCAACAGCCGATTATGGTGGCACATTTGCGGCGATGATTGGGCGTGATAATTATATCGGTATGCAATTTCATGCTGAAAAAAGTCATCATACGGGTTTAAAATTAATTGAAAATTTCTTATCATGGCGCCCATGATATTTTTTCCAGCCATAGATGTAAAAGACGGTGAATGTGTTCGCCTATTGCATGGCGATATGAATCGCGTTACCCGTTATCAAGCCAACCCATTGCTACAGGCGCAGGCATTTATTGAAGCAGGCGCGCAATATTTGCATATGGTTGATTTAAACGGCGCGGTGTCGGGCAGGGCGAGCGACAATAGTAGCGTGATTGCCGACATGGTGCAGAATATCGATATCCCCGTGCAATTAGGCGGTGGTATCCGCACATTAGCGCAAGTAGAACATTGGCTAGAAATTGGCGTCAAGCGCGTGATATTAGGCACAGCAGCGGTGAAAGACCCTGAATTTGCACGGTTAGCATGTCAAAAATTCCCCAATCAGATTGTGCTATCCATCGATGCGCGTGGCGAGCATGTTGCGCTAGAAGGCTGGGTGGAACAAAGCGATGCCAATATTTTTGACCTTGCCAATGCCTATCAAGATGCGGGTGCTGCCGCGATAGTCTATACCGATATTGCCCGTGATGGCGCGCTTGAAGGCGTGAATCTGCCGATGATACAAAAGATGGTAACGCGCTCACCCTTGCCGATTATTGCATCGGGCGGGGTTACGTCGCTTGAGGATATTACGGCATTATCGGCAATCAAGGGGTTAGAGGGCATGATTAGCGGACGCGCTTTATATGAAAAGAAATTCACCATTGCTGATGCGCTGAAACTGTTAGGATAGCATTACATGCTTAAAAAACGTTTAATCCCCTGTTTAGATGTGCGTGATGGGCGCGTGGTAAAAGGCATCAATTTTAAAGAATTACGCGATGCTGGCGACCCTGTGGAGCAAGCCGCACTCTATAGTGAAGAGGGCGCAGATGAAATCACCTTTTTGGATATTACCGCATCGCAACAAAACCGCGATACGATTTTTGATGTGGTTGCTAAAACCGCCAAGCAAGTCTTTATTCCGCTAACTGTGGGCGGTGGGGTGCGTAAAATTGATGATATTCTCAAATTATTACGGGTAGGGGCGGATAAGGTCTCTATCAATAGCGCGGCGGTGCATAACCCCGATTTTGTGCGTGAGGCGGCACAAATATGTGGCACACAGTGCATTGTGGTTGCGCTTGATGCCAAACGCGTTGCTAAAACGGCAAATAATACGTCGCAATGGCAAATATTCACGCATGGCGGCACAAAGCCTACAGGCATTGATGCGCTTGCATGGGCGGAACAAATGGCAAATTATGGTGCAGGCGAATTACTGGTCACATCGATGGACCGAGACGGCACAGGTGAAGGGTTTGATAATGAGCTAATGGCCGCATTGGCAAAGCGCGTGAATGTGCCATTAATTGCATCAGGTGGGGTAGGTGAGTTGCAACATTTGGCTGATGGTGTTATTAAGGGCAAAGCAGATGCGGTATTGGCGGCATCGATTTTTCATTTTGGAAAATTTACGATATCACAAGCAAAAGACTATATGCAACAAAAGGGTATCCCGATGCGGACTATAAAGGATTGAGAATAGATGGATTTACATCAGTTAGAAAAGATTATTGCCGAAAGATTGGCAGAAAACAGCGATAATTCCTATTCAGCGCAATTATGGCGTGAGGGGCAGGCGCGGATTGCTAAAAAATTTGGTGAAGAAGCGGTAGAAACCTTGATTGAGGGCGTGAAAGGCGATAAATGTGATAGGGATTTGCTGATTAGCGAAAGCGTGGATATGCTGTTCCATTGGTTGTTATTGCTAAAATCAAATGGGGTGAGTGTTGATGAAATCTATGCAGAAATCAATAAAAGGCATCAACAAAAAAATGTTTAAGAACATGAATTAAAAGGAAGTAAATAATGGAATATGACAAAAATAATATTTTCGCCCGACTGTTACGTGGCGAAGTTTCGTGCGATAAGTTTTTTGAAGACCGCTATGCAATGGCGTTTCAGGATATCAATGGCAAAGCACCCGTGCATGCGCTGATTATCCCCAAAGGTGAGTATCGCAATGCAGGCGATTTTGCCAAAAATGCGTCTGATGAGGAAATTGTTGGCTTTCAACGTTCGCTCAATAAGGTGGTTGATTATTTAGGCGTGGCAGAAACTGGCTATCGCTTGATTGCCAATACTGGCAAAAACGCCCATCAAGAGGTGGAGCATTACCATGTGCATGTGTTGGGCGGTAAAGATTTGGGCGATATTGTAACACAAGAAAAGTAATTGCTGGAAAAGTAACTCTATTGTCATCACTTGCTTGCTAAATCTTCGGCATTGATGCCTAAATCGCGATATTTTTGCACCTCTTGTTTTGTTGTTGCTTGTGCTGTTTTCTCTGTTCTCTCTGGTGGTGTTTTCACCGCATTCACTCTAACTTTCTCGATGGTGCGCCCCGCACTATAAACGCCAAACCCAACCATGAAAGCCTGCCATAATTGGTCGGGAATCTCAATCGGATAAATCTCACGGCTAATAATCATATCAATGATGGGCAAGATAAGGTAATTGAAAATTATCATCATCACAACCGTCATCATAAAGAGTGGTCGCCAGTTGCGTTGAATCCAACTTTTACCAATGGCATCATTTTCGTTGATTGCCAACTGCCCTTTGATAATATCAGCCTTGCTTTGTGAAAGCGCGCCTTTATTTGTCTCAATGATAGTTTGCACGCCAGCAACATTTTTTGCGCCCTTAACGGCAAGCCCAAGCATATTTGATAGTAAACCCATTATCGCGCTCCTTTTTTAATAATGGGATAGCTTTTGCTACCCGTATCTAAAATAATCATTTTTTGTAATAAAAAACGGCTTTTCTCTTTTTTACGTGCTAATCCCACATGCACAAATGTGTTGTAAATAATGATTTGGTCAAAATATAGCAAATGTTCAAAAAACCATTTCGCCAACGCCCATTGCGTCATAGCGGCTTGTTTTTTACACCAATCGCCCGCACGGGCTTCAAGATGTGCGCTTTTCGTGCTACCGCCAATTTGCGTGTTAAGTGTTTTGCATCTAAACCATGAATTGGGGTCAGGCTTAAAGCCTAGAAAGGCTGCATATGGCTCGGCAACAATTTGGGCATATTCTTCTGCAAATGGTAACAAATCGCTCGGTAATGAATTATCAATGCCATGTTTATCTGCCTCAATAGAATCGGTTACATCATCAATCGTAAAATGTGTTGATATTTTTTCCATGCTGGCTCGCTTTTATAAAATGTGGATGTTCTCTATAGGATGCAGGCATTAAAAAAGCCGTTCAACCATAATTACAGTTTTATGGCTAAAATTATGTGTTGAGGATAGAAAATAGATAACAGAAATGTTTGGGAATAGGCGTGTAAATCAGCAATGACAAGGGTTTGAGAATAAAGGCGGTGCATATAAGCCGTCATTTGCTTTTCCCTATTTATTCTCTAATAGGGGTATTGCAAACCAGCTTACAAGGCTCGTTTACAAGGGTTGCAAAACAGTTAAGTTTTTAAGCGGACGCCCTAATGCTTCCAGTGCCGTACAAATTTCATCACCATGTTCTTTATTACGACATTCCAGTGATATATGTAGTTTTGTCTCTTTAATCGGCAATTCATTGACCACATGCTGATAATTCACCTCGATAATATTACCACCCTTATCGGCAATGGCTTGCGCGATAATTGCCAGATAACCGGGCGCATCGATGGTATCAACTTCTATTTTCATATAGCGATGGGTGCGAATCATGCCACGTATCATCAGCGATGACAGGACACGCGAATCGATATTTGCGCCACAAATCACCACACCTACTTTTTTGCCTGTAAATTGCTTACCATGTTGCAATAATGCCGCAATGCCCGCCGCACCCGCACCTTCGGCAACCACCCGTGCATATTCCACCAAAGTGGCAACGGCTTGTTCTAAATAACCTTCTTTTACTTGCAATAATTCATCCACATATTTTTTGGTCATTGCCTGATTGATTGCGCCCGGGGTTTTTACCGCAATCCCTTCAGCAATGGTATTGCCGCCCATATTGGGCTCGATATTATTAAGAAGCTGATACATTGATGGGTAAAGTGCCGCCTCAACCCCAACAATTTTAATGTTCGGATTGATTGATTTTGCCGCCAATGCCACGCCCGCAATCAGCCCACCACCGCCTATTGGCACGATGATAACATCTAAATCTGGCACAGCTTCCAGCATTTCTAGCCCGATTGTGCCTTGCCCAGCGATGATTTTGGGGTCATCATAAGGTGAGATAAAGCTATAATTATGTTTTTCTGCCATTTCATAGGCTAATGGCTCACCCTCATTTAAGTTATAGCCATGCAATATCACTGTTGCGCCAAATTGCTCGGTTTTCATGATTTTGGTGAGGGGGGTGTTATGTGGCATGATGATGGTAGCAGGAATCCCCATATTCTGGGAATGATACGCAACCCCTTGCGCGTGATTGCCCGCAGAAACCGCAATCACGCCATTTTTGCGTTGTTCCTCATTCAAGGATAATAGCTTGATATAGGCCCCCCGATCCTTGAAAGACCCTGTGTGTTGCATGGTTTCTAGTTTCAGAAACACATCAACATTTAATAATGCAGATAGCGCGCTTGGGTTAATGGTAGGGGTTTTAACAATTTTACCATCTAAAAGCTGGGCTGCTTTATGCACAGAGTCACTATCAACAAGTTTCATTCTTATCTCCTTCAATAATTTTGCTATGTTAGCATGATTAGCATCTTTAGCAATTCTTTTTTGTTATTCTTTTTTCTTTTTTTGGCATTTTATTTGCAACTGTAACATATGGTTGAATAATATAGCATTTTTTGACGATATAATAGATTAAGCGCTTGTTTATAAAGAAATATTTTAAAATTGTGATATATTATAAAGGTTGTATTTATTAATAAAAAAACAATAAAATAAAATATTTATGATTGCCTTGTTAAAAAACTATTATTAATAGTTGATATTTTCTAATAATGTGTTATATTGCCGTTCGTAGTGTTGTGGCTATTTTTAGCACACATATAATAATAAGTTGGTTTTATGGGCTTTTTAAGTCTGCAAGGCGATTTTTTTATAGGAAAATGATTTTGACTCTGCTATTATCAAATAATATGAGCTGTGAGTGCAAATCTCCAAATGTTTCGGCATATTGTTGCACTTCGTTGATTCTGGCGTTCAAAATTGTCAACACTACATTTCAGCACTTAAAACATATAACGCACCTCTTATATACCACACACTACATCTTGCGTGTTTATGTTTTGACTATTGGCTATGCTCATTTTTCAATGGTAAGGAGATATCAATTAGATTAAGTAATGCGTATCACCGACCATAATGCACTAGGTGTTCATCACTTAACGCATCATATATCACACCTCTTGCGACATGTTGCAAGGGGCGTTGTTGTGTCAGTTATGCTGATTGCGCTATATTCATGTGGCGGTAGCAATAACGACATTGGTGGTTCTAGTGATGATGTGAATATCACTGATGGGGATGTTGGTCCACCATCGGATCAAACCGATATTTTACCCCCAAGCTATGAGGGCAGATTCGCTTTTGGCGCAGAAAGCTATGATGTTGCCGTTGGTGGTGAGGTTGAGATTACCATTAATCTTACAAAAGGCGGTGAAGCTTTTGTTGCACCAGCAGGTGGGCTAAGCCTTGTTTTGGAAGAAGCGATTAATGGTGCTGCAGGTGATACACCGAATCGCCCTATCGTGAATATTGAAGAAGGTGTAAGTTCAGTGGTTTTCACCTATGTGGCTGAAGAACGTGCGGTGGATGATGAGGTTACCTATAGTTTTTATCAGCTACCAGAAGAATATGGCGCAAGAGCGCCACGCACAACAACTCTTACTGTCGCAACCAATGATGTTAGTTTTAGTTCAGGTGGGGTGAATGTTGATGCGGGAAAATCGGCTGAGGGTGAGCTTGTATTATCCGCCTCTGCCACAGAAGAAATAACGATACCAATCACTGTGCTAGAGGTTTTACCAAATAGCGTTGGTAATAATACGCGGATTGAAAATATTGTGTTTGCGGTAGGTGAAGATAGAAAGAGTTTTTCTTATCAGGCGGCAACCAGCTCGGCGGGGGGATATGCCAGATATAGTCTGCCCGCTGAAGATGAATTGCCAAAAGGGTTGCAAGCAGGCGAACATGCAAATTTCAATTTTGTTATTTTTGCTGATACTGAATTAGAAGGCATTCATGCCAATTTTGGCACAACTGAATATTTGATGAATGAAGGGCAAACAATCGATATTGATGTGCGCCTAACCAGTAATGAAGATTTAACAGAAGATATTGTTGTTAATCTGGAATATAAAAACCTACCTAATGGTGCATGGGTTACTATGCCAGTAACATTCCCTGTAGGGGTTGATGGCAAAACTGAGAAACGCGCTGTTGTTAGTTATAATGGTAGTGATGGTGATAGAGAATATCGGCTAAATCCTGATAGCGTTAGTGTTGGCGAAGATATAACAGTGGGCGAACCTGCCATCGCAACGGTGCGGGTGGTTTCTGGCGAAATTGGCTTTGCGGAAGCAAAGCAAGAGGTCAATAATGGGCTATCTGCCGATGTGACTGTTGAATTGACGGCAGAAGCGGTGCGCGCATTTGATGTTGTTGTTGCGATTGCCTCAACAGATATTAATGGTAATTCTGTGAATGACACGGAAACATTGAAATTCCAAGCAGGCGAAAGAAGCAAGGAATTTAGCTATGATACGGCTGGCAAGGAAGCTGATAGCACGATAACATTTAGTTTTCAACCGCCTTTGCCATTAGGTATCATACCTACCAATACTGGCAATCAAACGCATATTGTGCAGTTACGCACCGATACAGTCACATTTGATGAAGTCAATTATAATGATGTGAAGCAGGGTGGAATATTAGAAATCCCACTCACCATGACCAAAACGCCGACAACATCGCTAAGGGTGCCGCTGATTCTTGCACATAGTAACGCTCAGCAGAGTTTGTCGCGTAGTGATGCTTTTGTTACATTCAAAGCGGGTGAAAAGACTGCTATTTATGAGCTTTATACAAGTAGCTATACAGTTGATGATGTGATTGAGATTAGCTTTGGCAATTTATTAGCGATAGGGTTGGAAAAAGGCAAAATAGATAAAGTAACGATTGGTATCGCCCATAGTAATCAGATTTCGTTTTCACAGAGTCATTTGCGCGTTGGTGTTGGTGAAACGGGCACATTCACATTAAATCTTGATGTTGCCGCCACCTCGCCGTTAACATTCAAAATTGCTAGGGTGGAAACGCCACAAGGTGGGGCGCCGCTTGCAGCAGTGGAACAAACAGTCACTTTTGGGGTTGATGAGCAGCAATCAGCTGATATTGTTTATGATGCATCGCTTGCTGTATCAGGGACTAAAATTGTCTATAGCATTACGGAATTCGCAAATGGTATAGGGGCGGGTGAGCATGAAACATTGACAGTTTTAATCGGCAATACTAGCATTAATTTTGCAGAACCTACTTACGAGGTGAGAGCAGGCGATACTGTTGATGTGAAAGTAATTGTTGGCACTGCGATTGATGCTGAATCTAAGATTCCACTTAATGTAAGGGGCTCAATTAATGGTGTTCTTATAACGGGGCAGGGAGAGGCTATCATTCCTGCGGGGAAAACTGAAGGTATTTATAGTTTCAAAGCACTTGCTGATTGGGGGGGCAATCAAGTGGTTGTTGCATTGCCACCTGATTTGCCGTATGGCTTGAAATCTGACGCTAATGGCATTCAGGCGGCACGAATAGATGTTGTTAGCAGTGATATTAATCTCTCGGCTGCGACTTATGATGTGCGTAGAGGCGGCAAGGTAGATATTGAATTTTCATTGGCCGCGCCAACCACAACACCGCTAGATATTTATTATAAAATTGATGATGTAGATGCAGGCTTATTTGCGACAATCAAGGCGGGTGATAAAAATGTTATCGTTAGCTACGATGCTGATAAAGCGACTCATAGCTTGAATCAGACGGTAACATTTGCTCTGGATGTGGATAAATTGCCCTCAAATGTAACGGCAGGGGATATTGTATCATCTATTATAGCGGTGAAAGATGAAAGGGTTAGATTCGTTAAAGGTAATGATGCTGTTGCGGCAGGTAAGAAAATTAATATTGTAGTGCAACTAAGAAGTGCGGCGATTGGTGAAGAAACAAAGCTGCCACTGAGTGTCAAGATTAATGGCGTGGAAACACCAGACCAAGAAATTATTACCTTTGACGATGGTGATATATCACAGATTATTGAAGTTGATGCAACTTCTGAAATTGGTGGTACAATAATAGAATATAGCTTTGATTCCACGCACGCTGATTGGCCAACAGACATGACTGCTTCTAGGCATGAAACCACAATTATTACAATTAATGATTTGGTGGTTGGCTTTGAAAATGCGACATTTAATTTATTGAAGGGTGATAAGTTTGAAATTCCTGTGAGAATAACGGGTGTAAGAACAAATGACGTTCCCATTGATATCATGGCGGTAGAAAAAGATTCGAACGGTAACATAACCAAAGCAAGCTACGTTTTTGATACTGTTACTTTTCCTGCTACCGTAGATAATACATTGGTTATTAATGCAGCAACCAACGCAGCTTATACGGCACCTAAAGGCTCAACTATAGAATTCAGCTTTGGCACATTGCAAGCAGGCATTGGTATTGGGACGGAGTCGCAAACAGTTGCAACAATTGTTGAAATTGAAGTTGATTTTGAAAAAGACGCTGATTCTGTAAGGGGCGGCGCTACTTTTTCTATTAAAGTGACATTAGACCCTGCTGCTGTTCATTCAAGTGGTAGTGTTTCTGTGCCAATAACAAGCACTGTTTATCGGAAAAATGTTGCTCAACCAGATGTAACGAAAGTGGAAGTAAAAGAATTTGTTAATGGTGATGCTGAGGAAACATACACATATGATACCAGTACTATTACAAATCTGCAAAATGTAGATTATGTAGAATTTGGTTTTGCGAGCGCACAGTTTATCGCAGGGGTGGGTGCAGGCAGCACACACCCGACGGTAAGACTTACTATTTTAGATTCAGATATTCAGTTTGAACGTAATTCTTATGAAGTCCGTCAAGGCACATCGCGTGATATTATAGTGAAATTGGCAACTCAGTCCGATGGTAATCTCTCGCCAATTCCGTATACGATTAACGATTCTCGTGATCCGTCTCTCATCACCTATGACCCATCGCAATATATTAATTTTGCGAATGGCGAAGATACATACGCCATTGCACATCAAAGTGATATAACGGATATTGCTGGTGCAACCTTTACCTATAGATTTGGCACATTGCCTGCGGGCGTTAGTCTTGGTAGCCCTTCTGCAACCACTGTAAAAATTGTCGATAGCTCTATCAATTTTGATGATGACCCCTATTTTGTGCGCGAGGGCGGAACAGTGCCAGTGGGCATTTCATTGGTGAAATCTATTGAGGATACTGATACTGAGATTGCGTTAAATATCACCACGAAAACACCAGTTCCGGGTGACCCAAATGCGGCCCCTACTGAAGTAACAATAAAAAAATCTATCACTATTCCTAAAACCATACGTACATATACAGAGAATTTTGATGCCACTAATGTTCCAGCTGGCACTGTCATTGAATATAGTTTTAACAAAGCAGCTGATGGTGTTACTGTTGCTAAAGTTGATGGCACTGCCGTTGAAGGCGTTACTGTTGGTACAACAATCCCCACCACCAAAGTAACAGTTACCGATAGCACGATTAGTTTTGAAAAATCGACTGACACTGTGCGTGAAAACGAAGCCAAAAGGATGAAGTTGAAACTGGCAAGTGATGCACTCGGGCCACTCTCTATCCCACTTAAGCGTACAAGAATAACAGGAAAAGCGGGTGTTGGTGCAGGTGTGATAACACAAAGCTTGCCAGATGAAATGGTTACTATTGCTAAAGATTCCGATGAGGGCTTTTTCGACTATACAGCACCTGCCTTATCGGCCGACGATAACACAAAAATTGAGTATAAAATTGGTGATTTGTCTCATATTCCTGATGTGAAAGCAGCGCTTACCAACCAAACCCTCACGTTAACTGTTATCAGTAGTAGAGTTGCATTTGCGCCAGAGACTGTTCCTGTGTATCAGGGGCAAACAAACCCAGTTACGATAACAATTAATATACCGGGCGGGGCAATCGGTAATCAGGTTGATCCGTTAGATAGTAGTAAAACTATAATGCGTTTGCCGTATAAACGCATCATTAGAAGTCCAAACCCGGTTGATGGTCTGCCCCCAATAGTGGTTAGCGCCCATTATGATAATGTTACCCTCAATGATGGTGCTACATCGACAACCATTGATTATACTGTCACTGCAAATGTAGGCCAGACTGTAACCTATGAATTTGACACCGATGACCTTGACTTTAATGGTCTAGGCAATGGTAATTGGCCTGCAAGTTTAGATAAGAACAACCTTAATACCAGCACAATAACAGTGCGCGATAATGGCGTTAAGTTCGAAAAATCTATTGATAATATACGTGTAGATGATGACGTAACGGTTAAGGTGCTGTTGCTAGACCCTGCTATTGGCAGCGGCGCCGATAACGATGTTACCATTCCGATTACTGCTATTGGTGCGCCTGCACCTGCAGATATTAAGATTGCTAATGATGACTCTGAAGGTAGTTTCACCTATAGGCCATCTACGCAGGGGGTAATTACTTATACAATCGGCATATTATCGGGTGGTTTGCAGGCTGTTGCACCTATCACTAGCACGATTAATGTCAGCAGTGCGGATATTGATTTTGATGAAGGCACCTATAATGTGCGTGAAGGCACAAGCGTTAATATGCTTCTTAATCTACCCGGTAAGGCAATTGGTGAAACGCCAGTGCCTTTGATAGTAACAACCACACAAGCGGATGGTACAGTAACGACTGACTATGAGATAGTCACCTTCGATAATGAGGATGCCAGTAAACCATTCTCTTATGTTGCTGATGTCAATGGTAAAGACACCAAAGTGAAATATGAATTTGATAAGGATAGTCTAGGTTTTGCGGCTAAAGCTCTTGATGGTATAGTATGGAAAGAATGGCCGAGTGGGATTACGGTTGGCACAACTCACGCCTCAACCGAAGTAACAGTACAAGATAGTAGCATCAAATTTGTGCCAAACATTTATGATGTGCCTCTTGTGGGCACGGAGCCGATTATGCTGAAATTAGCAAGCCCTGTTACTGATACAGTTAGTATTCCAATTACCTCTGATGATGGCAGAATCATCCCCAATGTGTCGATTGTGGGCACCAATGATGGCGGTAACGGTATTGATGGCAGTTTCAACCATGTTGCATCGGCGACCCCAATAGTTGTCTATACAATTGGCACACCATTACCTGCTGGCGTAAAAGCAGATACGTCGGTGGACTCAGTAACAAATAAGGCGGTGAACACAGCAACAGTTACTGTTGTTGATGGCGCCATTAATTTTGATAGTGCTAGCCCAACCACAGTGCGTGCTGGTGATAAAGTAAAGATAAAGGTTAAGCTATTAAGCACAGTATCAGCAGAGACAAAACTGCCAATTAAAATCACCAAAACGATTAATAATGTGGCACAAACGCCATCTTATGCTAATGTAACAATTCCAAGTGCCAGTGATAATGGCGAATTTGAATATGATGCTTCATCGGATAATGCAGATGATAGCATTGAATTTAGTTTTGATGATGACAGCGATGGCAATAGCGGAAATCAGCAAGCTATCAATACAAATCCTCCAGTGGCAGTGGTAGCGTGGCCAACATCAGGTGTTACCGTAGGCACTAGCAAGCCAGATGTAACCCTTACTGTGCTTGACCCATCGATTGATTTTGTAAAGCCAACCTATCAAATTACAGCGGGTGCGGGTGTTACTCAAGCAGTAGAGCTGGTATTGGCTAAACCTGCGGCAGGTGCAGTTACAGATACAACCATTGTGCCGATACGCTATACAAAAGATGGTGGTGCTAATTATAATTATGTAAATATTACATTTAATGGCGGTGGTACAACCGCAAACCATAATTTTTCAGATGCTAGTCTTGTAGGTGGTGATATTGTTGAATTCTCGCTAGATAGTGATGGTATTGGTAACACAAATAATATTCTAGATGTAGTTACAAACCTCCCAATTCAGCCATGGCCATTAGGGGTTAAAACAGGCACAACGCAAGCAACTAACACAATCACTGTGGTGAGTGGTGATATTAGCTTTACTGATAGTGCAACCACAATCAGCGTTAATCATAATGCAACAACCGATATAAAAATCGCATTAACTGATACCACTATTAATAGTGCAACCATACCGTTGAAAATAACGCGCGCATTATGCGACCTAAACACTGCAACCCCCAGACAAAATCCAGAAATCAGCTATCAGGATGTGGTGGTTAACTTCACCAATGGTGAGGGCACATTTACGTATGCCCCGAATAATAGTGGCGACCCATCCGTTTTTGCCGACCCTTATAATACGGAACTCACATTTGAATTTGATGTTGATGATGCAGCATGGAATCAAGCGATTGCTGTTGATAGCACAAAAAATACGGTAACGGCTTGCGTGACGGCATCTATCGGGTTTACACCAGATGTAACGCTTTACCGCACAGGCGAGGCTATTCACAATAGTAAAATAGAATTAGATACATTGGCACGCGCGGATTTACCTGTTGTGCTGAATGTCAATAGACAGCCTAAAGTTGGCTCGGCATCTCCGAGATTAGATGTTGATGCCACTATATTAGCAACCGAAGATGATGTTCTTGTAGAACAAGGGATGTTCGCCACTTATGATGCTGGCAATAGAATAACTTATAGTTTTGATACGCGCGAACAAAAAGGTTGGCCAGAATGGTTGGTGGTGAAACAAGTTGGCAATACCAATGATGTGTTAAATGTTACGCTTGAAAGAATTGCAGTTGATTTTGCAAGCGCAACCTATCCTATCTATCGTGATGCACCTGCTACTATTAAGGTTAAAGCGGCAAAAACATGGGTAGGTGCTGATCGCACAATTGCTGTGCAAAGAACATTGATAAGGAATGATGGCACAATATCGGGAACGCCAAACATTATACCAGTTACGCTTGATGGCACAACGGGTGAAGGAACATTTACTTATACTGCTACTGATGCGAATATTGGTGAAGTTAAATATGAACTTTTAACCACTGATAGTAATTGGTCAAATGATTTTGAGGCAGGCACCACTACTGCAATCGCAACAGTGGATATCCACGATAGGGGTATTGCATTTGATGCGCCTGCTATACAGGCGATTTCTGCGGGTGACACTGTTACGATAACAGTTAGGCTTGCTAGCCCAGCAATCGGTGATTCAGTAACAAATGTTCTTAACATTCCATTGATTAGAACAATTACAAAAAATAACGTAAGTACTACTGACTATCTGCTGGCGGATTTTGCTGATGGTGACCAGACAAAAACACTCACTTATACCGCACCTGATGATTCAGATGGTAGCGATATAGTATATCTGTTTGATAGCACGGATACTGGTCATGGAATCAATTCAGCCAATCCTGCATGGCCTAAAAGAGACTATGATAATACGCTTGATAAAATAACTTTCACCAGTTCAGATATTTTTGTTTTAACAATCAATGTGCAGAATCCAACAGTGAATTTTAGTCGCGGGTCGCATAATATGCGTCAAGGTGGTACGGTTGGGCTAACAGTTAATTTGAGTAGCAATGCAAGCAACACAATGAAGCTTCCGATAAAAGTAACCAACAATGTTGATAGCACTGTAAGCTATGAAGAAGTTGAGATTTTGAGCGGCGCAAATAATGGTATTGTTAGCATCACGATTGATGAGAATGAAGCACCGAATAAAGTTTTCACATATACATTTGATACTGATAGTGATGGCAGTAAAATAACGCCAGTTGATCCAAATATTCCAGCCATTGTGGCATGGCCAGTAAATATCAGTGTGGGCAATTCAGTGCCAACAACAGCAGTTACTGTGCGTGATAGTGGTGTGAAATTTAATACCGCTTCAATCAATATGCGTGCGGGTAGCACTGCAGAATATAATATTGAGTTGCTGAGCGATGCACAGGGCGATATGAAGTTCCCGATTAACACAACTCTGGTAACGGGGGTTGGTATTGATGCTTCATTGGCAAGCAATGTCGATAGCGAAATCACGGTTTTGAATGAGGATAGGGAAGTGCTTCCACCTCTTACGCCTACCTATTCTGCACCTGCGGGCAGTGCGGTGGGTAGTGTTGGCTCAACAGCGACGATTACGTTACTAGAAAATGACAGCATTTGGCGTGCTGATGCGCGTGCTGATACGCCGAAGGTGATTACTTTCAATATTAGTGACCCAACGATTAATTTTAGCCACGCTGAATATGATGTGCGTGAGGGCAAAATAGCGACTGTTACCATCAATCTCCCCGGTGGCGCAATCAATGGTGCTGGTGGCGGTAATGGTGTCAAGGGCGTTACCAATGTGCCAATTAAAAGGACAACTTTCTATAAAGATGCCACGCCGACACTAGAAGAAAACCTTAACATTGCCTTTAGCGATGAGGATACCGCAAAAGATATTCCGCAAGTTATCCTGAATCCTAGCAATATTGATAGAATTGAATATATATTTGATGCCACTCGTACACCGAGTGATGCCAATTTCACGCCCGGCACTATTGCTAAGGCAGTTGTGAACATTAAGAGCAGTGTTGTTGGATTTGAAAAAGAAGATGATGATGTGTTGCCAACTGCAACAGGAAAGTCGGTAAAAATAGTTTTGGCAAGCGATGCCACAGACGCTATAGAAATTCCAGTAGCTGTTACCACCAATTATAGCAATAGCACGCCATCAACCACAGCTTATACCACAGCAACAATCCCTTCAGGCGCTAGATTCGTGGATATTCCCTATACTGCGCCCGGTGTTGGTAGCACGATTAAATCATATGTATATGCCCTTGACCCTGATGAGCCAAATAATACTGTTACATGGGCAAGTGACTTAAGATTGTCGACAGACGCCACCGCCATTAATACCAGCACGGTAACGTTCGGCACGGGCAGTGTCAATTTTGGTAGTGCCAGCGATAATAAAAAAGCAGGTGATACGGCGCAGGTGAAAGTTACATTGCTTGAAAATAATAGCACAGGCAATCCGATTGTTATTCCATTGATAAAAATTATTACTGATGCCAGTAATAATGTCGTAACGACTGATTATAGCCATTCTGTTAGCATTGCAGACGGCACGAAAGAAAAAACATTTCCCTATCCTATTCCTAGCGACCAGCAAGGGTATAAGATTAAATTTGCGCTTGATACTGATAGTTTAGGCAATGCGAGCGATTCAAGCATTACCGCATGGCCGGGCGCATATGAAAAAGGCACGGTAGCACCTGAAACAGAAATTAATGTATCACGTGGCACGATTATGTTTGCTAAGCCTGCTGATGATGTGCCACCGAATGGTACAAAAACCATTAAAATCAATCTTGAAACAGCACCGCAAAATATTCTTGAAGTGCCAGTGAAAATTACAACAGTCAATAATGGCATATCAACCGTTACTTATGGTAAATTTGATGCGAATGCGAGCAATGTGACGCCGAAAGAAGCCACATTGGATGTAACAGCCAATACGGGCGATACATCTATCACCTACACGCTTGATACCGATGATACCGATGATTCCACTATTGATTGGCCAACGCAATATTATGCTGGCACGCAAGATAACATTGTTCTTACAGTTTCTGGTGATGCTATCAATTTCAACCAAACGGCATTCACCATTCGCGAAGGTGGCACGGCAGACCTCAAAATTACTGTCGCGCAAGCACAGCCGGGCAATGTTGTTATTCCTTACAAGCGGACGGTGGGAAGCGCAGCAACAGAGTATCTGAAAGAAACGATTACGGTAGGGAATACCGATGTTGCTATTGCATACACAGCACCTGCTAATAGTGCAAATCAAGATGTAACATATCTGTTTGATAATGTTAATAATGATGATGGTGCTGATGATGCCAATAATGGTGATTGGCCTGTTGGGCTGAATGTTGGTTCTAGTGCGGCAAGTAATACAATAACGATAAAATCTGGCGGTGTCAGGTTTGGTGCAGTGGCAAATAATGGTAAAATCCGTATCGGTAGCACTGTTGATTTTGATGTTATATTAGATAGTCCCGCTTTGGTGAACAATTATACATTGCCATATAGCGATAATGGCGTTGCGAAACAACTGACTTATCAGCAAACTGGTGCGGCTGCCACGGTTAACACGATCAACCATGTTGCCTCTTCCGATAGAAGCGATATTGGGCAGACATACACATATACATTGCTTGATAGTGATAGTGATTGGCCTGTTGATGCCTATGTGGTGGGTGATAAGGTGCTAACATTCACTTTGAGCGACCCGAATATCGATTTTGATGTTGCTACCCAAACAGTTGCTGATGGTGATGTTGTTACCTTACAACTAAATTTACCGGGTGGGGCAATTGGGGCAACAACCGTTCCATTAACACGCATCGTTACCAAAAATGATGGCACAACCGATACCCAATCTATTTCAGTTGCGTTTGCTGATGGTGCATCGAGCATTGATCCCGATGCGCCCAATAATTCCGATGCTAGCTACACAGTGCCGATAAGCGATGATGTGGTAAGCGTAGCATTCGCGTTTGATACTGCTAATCCAGCTTGGCCTGCGACATTAGATGCCACCACGCCCGATGCTTCGCGTATATTAACCCACACGCTTACGGTAGATAATGGTGCGTTGCAGTTTGACCAATCAGCTGATGATGTCGCCGAAGGCGAAAATAAAGATTTTATTGTGGGTGCGAATTACAATTTGAAGGGTGCTATCACTATTCCAATCAAAAGAACAGAATATACGGGCACTGTTGCTGGCAATATTACCTATCCTACAGTGAATGTAATTGCGAACACTGCTGGTCACGCATTGACGCATATCGCGCCCGCATCAGGTGTTACAAAAGTTGTGTATGAGCTTTATGATTCTGATGCTGGCAATCCTAACGATAACAATAATCCGCGCTTCCCAGCGGGCTTTAGTGCGGGCGCAATCAAAGTATTAACCATTAATATCAGTGATTCTGCCATTAATTTTGAACGTGCTGCATATCTTACAGAAACGGGTGAGACGATTAATAATACCGACAGCGATGATGATATCAGGTTGGTGCTGACAAAAGAACTAACAACCGCTCTTAGTAAGCCGTTGCCGATTAAAAGAACAGAATATAATCAAGGCGGTAATGGTAGTACTCCTATCTATATCAGTGTTCCCGTGCCTGTTAATAAAAGAGCAATCTCACTTCCTGTAGAAACGTTACCTGCGGGTTCGCATGGCAAATATTATGTTTATGAGTTTGATACCAGCCACGCTAATTGGCCTTCTGATTTCACTGTTGGCAGTGCCACGCCAGAGACTACCTTGTATGTTGCGTTGAGTTCTATCAGTTTTGAAAAAAATTCCTATGATGTTATTGCGGGTGATGACATTGATGTGAAAATTATATTTGATAGAGCATTGAATGATACAAGCATTGAGATACCGCTTAAATTAGTTACTACCAACCCCGATGGCACAACCAGTATTTCTTATAGAATTGTTCAGCCCAACGATGCCAATAATAATTTTATCAGTTTTAAGCATCAAGCACCTGCGGGCACAAATGGCACAACAGTAGATTACGCTTTTGATGGTAACAGCGAAAATGGCACAGTGACTTGGCCTGCCACTTTATTCTATCCCGGCACATTGCTCAGCACACGGGTTAATATTGATAATAAATTTGTTAATTTTGATGTAGCAACGCAGAATGTGCGCGAAGGTGGCACGGCAGAAACCAAACTTGTCTTGGCTGAGGCGCAACCGACCGCTGTTAAAATTCCGATTATTATTAATGGCGCCTCTAATCCTGTTATTGTTAACATTCCTGCGAATAGTACGGAAAGTGATATTATTACTGGTGCCAGATTGGATTACACACCTGCGGTAGGTGACGCGGGCGATACCTTTACTCTTGAATTTGCGGCAGATGCAGATGGCAAGCTATTTGCGACAGATGCAGATGGCTTGCTGACGTCTGACCCTCACCCGAACGGTATGAAAGTAGGTTCGGTAACGCCAACCAAAACGATTACTGCCACGGATAGCCGTGCGAATTTTGAATATCTCTCAGGTAATATTCGTGAAGGCATGAAGAATTTTAAGGTTAAGATGATATTAGATTCTCCAGCGATTGTTGAGACGACCGTCAAGGTGAATAAAATATTTGTGAAAGGTGCTAGCGATAACGTTAACACAAATGTTCAGCCAGAGGTAGTGGATTTCATTTTTGACCCTGATGTTAATCCTACAGAAGCAACTTATGAATTTGATGTGTTAGCAGATTCAAACAGTTCCGCCTATGGCTTTAGTTTCATAGTTCCTGCTCTTCCTTCTTATGTAAGAACGGGTTTAATTACCAGTTCTACCTTTAGCATTAAAGATGCGGATGTTAATTTTGTGCTTGACCAAAATAGTGCTGTGCCAAATAAAATTAATGTTGAGCCAGATACAACACAGACAGTAACAATTGAGCTTGAAAGTCCTGCCATTGCTCCGCCTCTGCCTGCTAATGCGCCCGCTGGCACTGTTCGCAAGATTACCATCCCGTTAGCTATCACTGAAAATAGTGTGTTATTAACAAGAACAGAAGATGTGGATATTCTTCATGGTGAGACGACAGGTAGCTTCGACTATAGTCCAACAACTGCTGATGCTGGTAATGTTACCACCTATAGTTTGGATACCACAACAGCAGATTGGCCTGCAGATTACGGTGTAACACCGGGCGATGATGACGATATCACGATAACAGTGGCATTAGGTGAGGTTAAGTTTGTTGATGCAACGCTTAATGCCCGCAAAGGCACATCTCCGACTGTCATCGTAAAATTGAGTGAAGATGCGGCTGTTGAAACAGACGTGCCGATTACGATTACCCAAATAGTGAATGGCGTTGCTGACCCGAATTCTGTTGTAACCACCAAAGCCGTATTTGACCCGAATGCAGTCGACGCGGACGAAGCAAAAGTTGTGATTCCAAATCCAAACCCTCTTAATGGTGCAATTGGTTCTACCTATAGATTTGAGTTTGGTGCATCATTACCATCGGGCGTTACTGTAGATACGGATGCAGATAATAGTGTGGTTACACTGACCGATGATGCCATTGGCTTTGATAGCACCACCATAACAACTGTTCGTGGTGGGTTGGATACCGCTATAAAAATCTTGTTGGTTGATGCTGCAGGGCTTGATAAGGACGGTAATGATGGTATTGATATACCGATTATCCGCACATTCACTCCAAGCGGTTCTGTACGCGGCGATGGTAACGATATTATTGATTACATTAGCGTAACATTGAATAAAACCGATATTGATGCGCTGTTGAATGATAAAGCATTAGCAATTCAAGGTGGCGGTGAGATTTTCTATGAATTTGATACTGCTAATGTTGGCTATAATGGTGATAATAGTCATCCACAATGGCCTGCTGGCTTTACAGTTGGCGCAGGCGCAGGGCGGGTTGAAACGCGTACTGTTACGGCTACTGATAGTTCGGTTAAATTCGATCAAGCCACGCGCAATGTAGATTATGGTAAGACTGAAACAATTAAGGTAACGCTTGCAACCGAGCCTGTTGCAGGTGATGTTATTATTGTGCCAATTATACGGACAAAAACAAAAGATGATGGCAATGGCAATCGTGTTGCTGTTGGCACGGATGATAAGTCTGTTCTTACCTTTATTAATGATGGTGTTACAGAAAAAAACATCACTTATGGTGATGATGCTGATGAAAAAGATGCTGGTGGTATTGAAATCACTTATGCGTTCGATACCAATGATGCAAATTGGGACGATGATCTAAGCGTTACCACAGCAACAAATGAAGCAAAGACAACCACGCTTACCATTGTTAATAATGTTGCTGATTTCGTGGCACCCATTCTTTACGATGTTCGCAATGGCGATACGCAAGCCATCACGGTAAAAGTAACACCATTGACCAGCCCAGCTAAGATTTACTATAAGGCAACCAGAACCAGACAAGGCACTGATACTGTATTTGCAACAAATTTTGTAGAATTTACGCAAACTGATGTTGATGATGGCGTTACAACAAAAGTGATTACGCATGATAGCAGTGCTTATATTGGCGATGCTGATGGGGAACATGCGGCAGGCGATGTTATTACTTATGAATTTGATACTG
Source organism: Alphaproteobacteria bacterium (assembly GCA_022599575.1). GTDB lineage: Bacteria > Pseudomonadota > Alphaproteobacteria > JABAAW01 > JAHZMA01 > JAHZMA01. Next base: position 34,396 of record JAHZMA010000079.1, read on the forward strand.
ATGTTGAGGATAATGCTAATAATCCACTTTGGCCTGTTGGGGTAACGGCAGCCGCTAACGCGAAAGTTACGCTTGATATTAAAGATAGTGATGTCTATTTTGAGGCAAGCAATTATGATATTCGTCGCGGTGGCACAAAAGATGTGGTAATGAAACTGGCAAGTGAGGCCATTACACAGTTGGTTATTCCTTACACGGTTGATGGTAACGCAACTGATGCCCTTAACAATCCATATGAGGCAACATTTGCACCGGGTGCTGATAGCTATCCCATTGAGCATCAAAGCGCGTCAAGCGATAACATTGCTGATATAACCAGCTATGCGATTGGCAGTGTTTTGCCCAAAGGCGCAAGCGTTAAAGCAGCAAATGATGCAACGCGGCCTAGCGCAAGCACAGCAACAATTATCAGCGATGAGCTTTATTTTGATTCTGTTGCCAAAACGGTGCGTGAAAATAGTGCGATTACCTTTACAGTGCATCTGGCAGAGATTCTTGATGCAGATAATAATGTGCCGTTACCGATAAGTAGCGTATGGCGTCCAGATGGTGCGGCAAGCGATGGTTCAGCAGATGTGGCGCGCCCAACTGTTAATGTTACTTTCCTGAAAAACAGCACTGATGGAATCCTTACCGATACGGCAGGTGCTAGCGAACATGGCACGATTATTTATTCATTTGATGATTCCGTCAGAGCAGATGTAAAATCAGCAGATGGGCGCAAACCAACGAAATCGGTTACTGTTACTGATAGTTCTATTGGTTTTGAAACGGATGAATATATAATTGGCTATGGTAGTGTGCAGGAAGTGAAAGTAATATTGGCATCCCCAGCGACTGAACCGCTAGAAATTAAGGTGGTAGGTTCGGTTGTCAATCTTGATAGCAGCACTGCAACAATACCTGTAACACTTAATTTCGGTGTGGGCGATTTTGAGAAACCTTTTGAATATGATACCAATGATTATGGGGTTGGTAGTAAGGTTACCTATAGTTTCACTAATTTGAATGATTATGCTAACGTAAAAGCAGGCACAAACGCCAGCGCAATTGTTGAAGTGTCACGGATAGGGGTGGAGTTTGAGCGTTCTTCTTACAACAGTGTGGTTGGGCAAAATACAGAAATTACGATAAAACTGGCATCAAAAAGTAAGAACCCATTAGATATTCCGATTAGAAGCGGTAATAATGTTACAGTTGTTGAATTTCCAGCGGAAACAATTGCAAAAACAGTAACAGTTTCTACCAGCACATTACCTGTAGGCGATGCGGTTAGCTATAATTTTGATGCATTACCGAATGAAACAACTGGAGATGGTAACACTTCTACTATTATTAACATTACCGAAAGTGATGTTGAATTTACCAGCCCAAGCTCTAAATCTGATATTGGTGATCCTGCGAAATTCTCTATCAGTCTGCCTGCTGTTGTTACCACCACCTCTCCAGTAAAAATTCCTTTACTCCGCAAAACAACGCATACTGATGGCAATATCGATATTACGCGACTAAATGATGTGGTATTTAAGACCAATGAACAGACTAAGCCAGTCACTGATATTATTGCCAACCTTTCGCCATGGGTTACTGTTGAATATAGTTTGGGTGAGTTGCCATCGGGTTATACAGTAGGTGAAAACGCGACACATATTGTTACTACTGGTCAGCAAACGATTTCATTTGCGCAAGCTACTTATAATATTATTACAGAATCTAATATTTCGGTTAACATTCCAATTGAGCTGAACGATATAGCCACACAAGCCTATACAGTTATAGTAAGTCGATATGATGGCACAAACACAATAAATCTGCCGCCATTAGATTTTGCGGTAGGCGATAAGATTAAAAATATTACCTTCACGGGTTCTGCCAATAACAAAGTGGATGATACATATCTCTATAGTTTTGCATCATTGCCAGCATCGCTTGCCAAAGGTGCTCATGCTGATACAGAGATTACATTGGTAAATCCAGTTTCTGTTAGCTTCAAACAAGCGGCTGAAGGTATTATTAAAGATCAACCTGTTGGCGTTACTGTTATCTTATCTGAGCCAGCACCTGCTGGCAATGTTACCATTCCTGTTCGCGCCACAACATCTGGCATTGGTGGTAATGCACCAAATCCTGCTGGCATTGATGAAGAGACTAATATCGTGTTTGCACTGGGCGAAAAAGAGAAAACCCATATTTATGTGACTGCAGATGAGGACTTTCTGAATGCTTATCCTGGCAGATTAGTAACATTTGAAGTGGGCAACAGCGCGTCACCATTGCCAACAGGCTATGGTGCTGGCACGCCTTCCGCTAAGGCAGTAAGTCTTCTAGGGGCGGGGTATACTAACAATGTTGAGTTTGATGGTGCGGATATAGAGATATTCCAAAATGATAACAGTGCCAGTCTTAAACTTGTGCTTACTAATGCTGACCCTACTAATGACAAAAAGGTAAAAATCACCAGAAGTGGTGGCGTTACTGGTGATGTAACAGTTAATATTCCTGCCAATAGCCTTGAGGGCGTTTATAATCTTAGCTCTGCTGAAATCAGCAATCTTGGTACAATAACCTATACGATAACTGGTGTTGAAGATTGCATTTCTGGTAGCTGTACTACAGCATTGGCTACGGTTTATAGTTACAACAATAACGTAAAAAATGTTACGGTAATTGCACCCCTTTCCATCTCATTTGAAAATTCAACCATTACTAGCAATACTGGAAGCAACGCAACAGTAAAACTGCAACTTCCTACTAGTGTGAATGCGCCATTTGATATTGAGATTCCGCTTAGCCGTGAAACCAGTATCAATGGCAATGTTACCACTGATACCGTGCTTGCTAGGATTGCAAAAGGTTCAAATCATAAAAGTATTGTGGTGAAAGGTTCGGATTATGTGGGCAGTGATGCGGTGGTGAAATATTCATTGCCTGCCACATTGCCATATGATCATATTACCGCAGGTGCCAATAGTTCTAGTCAGGTTGAAATCAGAGATACGTATGTTAGCTTCACCCAAGAAGTTTATGATTTATATGTTTCGCCCCTGAATGACACGACGCAACAAACATATTTTGAAATTGAGCGGCGTTCAGCAAGTGGTGCAACAGACGCAATTGTCGTTGTTGAAATTAACGGTAGCACTAGCACTACACTAACAACTCCTGCTAACGGTAAGAAGAAATTCGCAAACCCTATTCCTTTTACGGACGGATCTATCCTCACATTCATGATATATCCAGATGGTATAGGCTGGAATGTACCCACTTCAGAAAATATTGGGCCGATAGCATTCGCAACAGGATATGTGCGTGCTAAACCAGCGATTAGATTCGATAGCCTAAATAATGGCGTTGGCGTTGCTGGTGATAGTAAAGCGATTACATTAACGCGGTTGGGCGATGCCACAGATGCAATTACTGCTCTTCCTGTTAAAATACAGGTGGATAATGTTGATAGCGGCACGATAAATGCAACATTTCTCGCTAATGCTAGTACCAGCATGGTGGATATTGATTTAACGAATATAGCGGTTGGTAGTGTTGTTAAATTGATACTTGATGAGAATGATTGGGCATCTGATTTTGGTTATGTTGCAGGTAATGTTAACAGCACAGAATTTACTGTGGTTGCTGGTAATGATACAGTGGTTGAGTTTGGCGATACAGCTTTGACTGTTGATGCAGATAAAACTGGCAATATATCAGTTGCGCTGGATAGGGCGGCATCAGGCCTTGTTCGTGTGCCAGTGAATGTTGTTACCTATGATAAATCTGCGAATACCACCAGCGACCCTGATCCTATTTTTGCAACTTTCAATGGTCGACAATTTACCAGTGTTCCTTACGATACTAGCGGGCTTGAAAATGGTGATACAATCACTTATACGTTCGGCACAATGCCTACGGGTTATGTTGAGGGCAATGATAAGGTTGCAACCGTCACCGTGCTATCAGTTGCAAATACGATAGAATTTACCACTGCTTCTACCGCTGATAAATTTACAAATGAAGATGTACCAATTACAGTTACTTTAGATGCTCCCGCTGTTGTGGGCTTTACAGCAATCGTAAATATTCAGAAAACTGAAGGTTCTGTTGTTACACCAAACGCGGGTACGCGAACCATCACATTTACGAAAGGTCAACAGAGTAAACCATTCCCAGTCCCCTATAACACGAAGGATGATGGCAAAGGCATCGATACTTTTATCGAATTCAGTTTCAAATCATTACCTTCTTTTATAAGCGAAGGCACTCAAAAAACTCACAGCCTAACAGTGAAAGATAGCTCAATTAGGTTTGTTGGTGTGCCTAGCCGTGATGAAACACTTGGATTTAATAGCACTGGTTCATTCACTATGGTGCTGGCAACATCGCGCGCTTCACCAATCACCGTTCCGTTGCAGGTAACAGATATTGATGCTGATGGTAATACAGTAACGCTACCTGCGCAAAATGTCACTTTCTCCGCAACTAGCCCGCCAATTACTTATAGCAACACAGCACTTGCCGATGCAGGTAAGCAACGCCGTTATCGTTTGCCAAATAATCACGAAGCTGTTGCACCTTCGGTCCATGAGAATTTTGACTATCAATTTAATGTAAGCAAGAAATTGTTCTGGATTGAAACGCAAGATACGAACACGATTGAAGGCAAAGATACAATCGTTACGTTCCGATTGCTTGAACCTGCTACAAGCACCACTAAATTTGACTATCTAGAAGGTGCTATTGAGCATGAGGTTACGATTGGGGCAGGGCAAACGGTTGGTACTTCTATCATCACCACCAGTGGGCTTAATGTTGGAGATGTTCGCAATATCACTATTGGTAGCGGAGCGTCACTCGCAATACAGCATGGCTATCATGTTGATACAGCTAGAAACAGTGCTAAAATAACAATAATTGCTGCGCCAAATCAAACGATGGAGTTTGCACAGGAATATTCAGTTGCTGAGCCCGGTGATAATGTTACGGTGCAATGGCAAAGCACACCTGCCTATCAATCAGCATCGGCAAGCACTCACTTATCATTAAAGCGCACATATATTGGTAGTGGTGGCAATGAAATTTCAAATGTTAGCGGGGTGATTGCCAATTATAGTGCTAGTGGCATTAATGATGAGACTGTTGCCGTGCCGACGATATTGGATGGTGATGATGTAGTGGTTGAGCTTGAAAATATTCCGAGTGGTTACGGTCTGGTTAATAACAAGAAACACACTATCTATACGCCACGCAGTGTTTCATTTGATAATAGCAGCTATGTTGGCACGGTAGGCACGCAAAAAACTGATATGAAATTGCGTGCTAATAATACTCTGCCTTATAGTGTGAGTGTGACATTAACGGCTGTGGTGAAAGATGGTGCTAAAATTATTTCTACTAAACCAGTTAATGCTGTGTTTGGTGCTGGTAGTAATGAGGCAATATTTGTTTATGATGTGCCAAATGATAGCACGCATATTGTAGAATTTAGCTTCGCACCTGATGCGTTTGATGATGCAATTATTAAACGTGATAGCAACAATATTATGGCAGAGCTTCGTGCAACATCAAAAATCAATGATGTCGCCTTTATCACCTCATCATCTAGTCAATCTTATACGTCCATTTCGGAAGCAGGGCGCACAATTAAAATGCCAGTTACTCTTGCTAGCAACATAATATTGCATGATGATGCCGAAGTGCCAGTCGCAGTTGAGGTGCGTGAGGCATTCGGTAATTCAGGTTCGTGGCAGAATGCAACAGCATTGTTGAAGAAAGATATTGATGGCAACCATTATGTTGAATATATGTTGCCCGCAACAATTAGTGGCGATGGTGTGTTGGGTGTAAGATTGCAGGGGGGCAACAATATCACGCTTGCTGCTAGCAACAGCGAAACTTCTATTATACTCAGTGATACTGTTATTAACAAGTTACCTGTGGTAGCCGAATTTTCAAACCTAACATTTAATACCACCAATTATCATTTTATGTCGTTTGCGATTAAATTATCGCGCACCCTACCTTATGCTGTGGATATGCCGATAAAAGTAACGTATAATGGAACTGATACACATAATATTAAAGTGAGAATGCCTAAAAATAAAGACACAGAATCATTTGTTTACGCACCATTACATCAAAAATCTACTGGTACTCCGATACCATTTGAGATAGAATTATTACCTGCTTATGATGAGATGACGATCAAAGCAAATGCTAATATTTATAGTCGTCATGTTGATGTATATCAGCTGGATTTGCTTGCAGATCTGCCGGCAACGGTGTCACCAGCAGATAATTTTCAGTTGCCTTTGAAAACTGTTACGCCGGCTGCTTTTTTTCAACCCTTTGGTACTATGTTGCCTGAAATAACATTGCAAGTCAGCACACAGATAGATGGCGGCGCATGGAGTGCGTATCAAAATGTTACTGAAATGATTTCGTTTTATGGACAACCTAGTGGACTCAGTGCTGGATATAATTCTTCTAACATAGCATTTCCTTACACGATACCGCAATTTAGCAATAATATGAAGGTGAAATTCAAATTAGAAAATACGCCTGGTTTATTTATACCCAATAATAATAATAATAACGAGGTGACCTATACCTTTAACAAAGCAATAACCACTAGAACAGTTTCGTTTGATACGCAAGATTTGGGCAGCGATAAAAAATTTGGTGAAGATGTAGAGATAAAATTAAACGTAGATAATATCTCAACCAGTTCTAATATTAAAGTGCCGATTATCATTACCTACACGCCTGATAATTCCGTTACGGCTAGTCATACTGTGGAAGAAGAATTAATCATTAAAATTAATGACCCAGATGGCAAAATAACGCATAAAACATTGAAGTATCATGACCATACTGTGCGCATTACTGCCGATGTTAGTGGGTTGACCAATGTTGAGCTGAACCCTAACAAAAACTACAGTGAATATACGGCTAGTGCGAATAAAATAAACTTTGTGGCTGCAAGCAGTGTTGGTAACAACCATGCTAGCAATAGTCAAATAACTGTGCAGGCGAAAACAACTGTGGCCGCCTATAGTGATATGATTGTGAAATCGCGCTATCGCACAAAATTTGGCAGTGCCTTTGGTGCATGGCAAGAAGTTGAAACGCCAATCAGCAAGGGCAATACGCAAAATGGCTTTAATTTAAGTTATAATTTGCCAACATTCACCCAAAATGGCACAATAGAAATTGAATTATTAGATAATGATACTGGCAGTGCGGTGTTAAATGAATTAGAGACTACTCTTCATTCACATACAGCCGCCATTACATATGTTTCTGGTAACCGCGAAGTTGGCTTTGTAACTGAAACATTGCCTGATATTGTTGTAGGACAAACTTATGAAGTGCCAATGGTGATATCGCAAGCATTTGCAAGTGATAAACCCATTGATCTTAAAATAGAATATATTGACCGCGATAGTGATGCGGTTCTTGAAACTGATAATACGCAATCGGTTATTTTTGAAGGTGGCAGGCAGGACGCAAGCTTCACGCAAACCGCGCCGAATAAAAATAATGTATGGATGAAAATAACGGCTGTGCCTGAGGCTGGTTCCAATATTATTGTTAATAGCGCATCATCATATTCAAGAATGAAACTTGATGGCTATCAGTTTGCGTTCTCAACAGAAAATTTATCTGGCACTCATTCAGCTGGTGATACAGTTACCTTACAGTTAACGCCTTCGGTGTCGATTACTGATGCAATTGATTTGCCAGTAGTTGAAATTCAAACAGTTGCTCACAATAATGCTACAAGCGCATGGGTGGCTGCTTCACCGAAAGTTGAAGCTTATGGCAATGTAGCGGTGATAAATTATAAATTGCCTAGTAATTTTAATCGGGGAACATATTTAGTTAAGGCACGTGTGAAAGTGGGTGATGATACTGGCATATATGATGCCAATGACCCCAGTAATAGTGGCTATATACAAAGCATATATACGGCGCTTTCTCCGACAATACGACAGAGCTTAATAGGTTTTAACACTGCAAGCATAGCTACTGCCCGTGCAGGTAGCTCTCAGCCTGTGGTAGTCACCAATAGTAATCCGATACCTTCGAACGAACCTACTTACAGCATAAAGATCCCACTTATTATTGAATATCGCGATAAAAATAATGGTAACAAATTGAAATATACTGATGAAGATCAGTATGTGCGCTTGAATATGAGGTGGGACGGCGTTACTTTTCACTATCCTGTGCCATATCATGATAATTATGAGGCGACAATTACAGCTAACTTACCTGCAGATTCCTCGCTTTCTCTTAATCCAGCAAAACCATCAACAAAAGTAACAATGCAAGGTTTTGATGTGGCGTTGGATGATGGGGTAACATCATTGAATGCAGCCCCATCAAGCGATGTAAGTGTTGCTGGCACTATATCGCCAGCAATTATAAAAGCTACTAAGTTGCCATATCGCTACAGAACACGCATCTATGGCGAAGAATGGGAAGAATGGGAAGATGCAGAAATTCCTCTTACTGCAGGTGACGAGACTTTCAATCTTATAGCCAAAACCCCTAGCGAGAATTATGCGTTTGCTGATGTAGAATTTGAACTGATAGATAGTGCGGCGGCTGGCTTTACCGTAGGGGTGGGTAATTCAAAAACCACTGTTAATGTTACGAATAATACGATTTCACCGCTTCAATATATATTAAATTCTACATCAGATGCAAGCATAACATATTATTCGGGGCAAATTGTTCGCTATGATCTGTCGTTTACCAGTCTTGTTACTAAAAACATGCTGATACCGATGAAGGCAACCATTACCGATAGAACCACAAATGAAGAGATAGCGATTGATAGATTTACAATTCCTCATACATCGAGTGTAGGCCATTCGCTTAATTATACATTGCCCAATGGTAATAACCAAAATGTTACCATTAGTTTAGATTTACCTGAAAATAACAATTTATTCACACCTTTTTCTAGTGGTTCTGATACAGTTACCTATCAGCTGGATGGCTATGAACTTATATTCAATAGCACCGATGTCATCACTTCTACAACAAAGCCCGGTGATACCATAGCGATAGAGATGCAACGGCAAGCAGCTGTGCCATATACCAATATTCCGGTTGTTATGCAACGTAGAATCCAGATTGATGATGGTACATGGAGCGCATGGTATAATTTCTCTGTTGATTTAGGAACAAGCCAAAAGACGAAATTCAACTATGTGGTACCTCATTTTAATAGAATATTTAATCTTCAGACCCGCATGAAACCCGATGGAAATAACGGCTTATCATGGGCTAAATACGCTAATGAAACTTTCAACTATAATGCAATCAGTAAAACGATACAAGAGGGAACCATCCGAGTAAGTGTAAGCGGCAATCCTACTAGTGTAACTACTGGTGAAGCGATTACTGTCAAAGTCCACCTCCGTAATGCTACGGATAGTAATCTGATAGCTGCAGTAGAAAATTTGATTGTGCCAGTCAGGGTAGATGTTGAAAATGCTGGAACTGGTGATATAGAAGAACAAAGAACAGTGCTTGTTCCCATTCTTGCTGGTGAAAATAACGGAAGCTTTAAGTATGATGTACCACTTACATATTATCGTGATGTTAGAATAAAACCAGCCCTTGCTGCTGATTCAACCTTAAAAGCCAGCACAGCGGTAAATGATATTTTGATCAGGGTGGTTGGTTATAGAATGATATTTGGTAATGCTGGCACTTTATCGCTAACCCAGCCCGGGGAAATCATAACAACCAGATTACTCCCTAATATAGGAGCAAAAAGTGACATAGATATACCAATGGTGCGTCGCGTTAAGTATGATGATGGTGAATGGAGCGTGTGGGAACGCATACCATCAGTAACCATGCCAAAAGACACTAAGACTAGATACCAAGCAAATGGGGGCTTTAATTATAATTGGGAAGTGCCTGCCTATAATCAGAAGTTAGAAGTGGAAATGAAATTTGTTCAGGATTATAGAAACGGATTTGTTTTAACGCCACGTAATACTAGCCTTGATATTATTGAGGCTAAATATACATTCTACAAGCAAAATTTGGTTGAATTTGTGAATGAAAATGGTCATGCTAGTTTCACTCATCATGATGTCGCTGTTACTAACGGCAGAATACCGATTTCGATTAAAATACATGGTCCACCGCTGGCGGCTGCAAAGACTATTTCAGTACCTTATCGGGTAAGACAATATGACACTTCAAGGGAATTGGCTAATGCATTTGGTCCCGTCAAAAATGATATCACATTTAGCATACCTGCAGGTCAAGCAGATGGCGCTGTTCTATCGCAAATAGCTACGGTGAGAGATCGTGGTGATGATGGTGCTGATAATGATGATAATGAGGCTGGATATTTGTACAAGCTTGTATTGGATCCGCCAGATGGCATGGGAGTCTTTAACAATGATGATACAAGAGAATTACATTTTTATTATCCAGTGCAGATAAAACATGCCACAGCGCAAATCAGTTATTTGTACACTACTACCGCCTATACGATGTCACTTCCAGATTATAATTCGGCCGTGAATAATAGCGAAACCACATTCTCTATTCCTATTCATTTCGCGCAAAAGACGGTGACAGATACAGATTTGAAATATCAAATCCGTAAAAGAAAAATACACATTAGGGGAAATGCTGATAGTTGGGGAAGTTGGTCATCGAAGACAGCAGTGATACCGCCACAAAATGCTAATAGCACCCCCAAGATTCAAATTCCGTTTGATACGCCACCAACAGGAGGTAATTATTATGGCTGGCAATATGAAGTTAGCTTAGTGGCTGATACTGGAGAATATGAATTGAGTGAGCCAACTGATTTAACGCGTCAGATTAGAATCAATCAACATCTTGTATTGGAACATGTTGGTACCAACCACGCTACCACCAACACAAGCGATACGTCATGTCAGATAACTGGTATTTTTGCAACAGCCTACGCATTTGCGACGTCATTCAAAGTCATCAATGGCACTGATGCTACGCCAGTATATGTTCCAATTAGCCGTAGAAGTTCAGCTTTCCACCCTAATCCTTATCGAACATTTAGAGGCTTCTTACCCGAAGAGAATAGCCCAGAAGAGACTATACTCGTAATCCTTGAAAAAAAGAATAGTAGTAATCAGAATGTAGCAATATCACCGGGTACTATCGTTGGTGTAACTATAAAGCTAGGGGAGACAAAAGCAAGCACTGATCAAGGTCGGATGATAAAATATAAAATAGGAGACAATGTGACTCATACCATAGGCGGCAAATCGGTAACAACGAGGGTGAAGGGCAAGCATAGAACATCAAATGCTACTGGTGACGATGATCGTTTCCAAATTTGTTATTATCCTTAAGAGTAATGATTTTATTTAGCAGTTTTGCTAGATAGCGATATTATTGCCATATCACGTGATTTGCGTCGCCCATTGGGTTGCCATGTGCCAATAATCATCACATGGTAGGTGGCGCAACCGAAAATTATGCCTAAAGTTATTTTGGGCTGATTTAGATAATTTACCACCTTGCGGATGATGTATCAGCGGATGATGGTAATAATGTGGGCATGGCAAGCCCAATAATTTTTGCAATAATTGATGAAGCGGGGTTGCATCAGCCAAATCACTGCCACGCACAATATCAGTAATGCCTTGTAAGCCATCATCTACCACCACCGCAATATGATATGATGTGCCAATATCGCGCCGCCTGATAATATCATCATATAGGCGAGGGTTGGGGGTAATATTGGCGTGACTGCAAGCAATATCACTATTGATACGAATAGCATTACCATCCATAATTGCTGCCTGTAAATCAGCCTGATTGCGAATGATATTATTGCGGCATGTGGCGGGGTAATGTGGAAAATCTTGATAGGTTTTACGGCTACATTGGCAACCATATAATACGGCTTGTGCGGCTAGCCTATCAATGGCATCATCATAATCGGCAATATGGTTGGATTGTATGCGTACGGCATCGTGTACAGTATCGTGCCATTTAATACCCAGCCAATCTAAATCATCATAAATCGCTTCTATATATTCAGGGCGGCATCTGGTATGGTCAATATCTTCAATGCGTAATGTGAAGCGCCCATTTGTTTTTTGTGCCAACAGATAATTCAAACATGCCGAAACCGCATTGCCTTGATGCATATAATGGGTAGGCGAGGGTGCAAATCGATAATGCTTAATTGGGGGTAACATCTGTAAGGGTGAATTGAATATTGCGATTATTCTTAAATTGATAAAGAATAGGGTGGCGCGCATTTTTGATGCGTAAAAAAGTAACGGATGAATTTTTTTGCTCATTATTGCTTTCTTTAAGATAGGTGAGCGTACAGGTAAAAGCCTCAGATGCTTGCAATTTTTGATGTTTCTTTGTTAAATCCAGCATCTGCATTTTGGTAAGATTAAGCCGATAATAACCCTTGCCATTATGATAACGGATAGCCACCCCATCGCATGTTTGGCGTGATGAAAGCATGATTTGCCATAATGCGCTAACGGGGTCAAATATCTTTGCGCCTAAAATATCGTCACCGATTTTGCGCTTATCATCTTCATAATATTGTGGGACTAAATTCTGCCCGTCAAACATGCCACGACTGATATTTTTTGCCCGCTTGCTCAAAAAATTAGCATTTAAACTCAACAGATAGGTGTTATCAGGGGCTTGCATCAGCTTTAATTGTGCCTTGCCTGCCGATAAAAATTGATAATGCAGGGTAAGCGCATTTGCGGTGGGGGCGATGAATATAAATAATATGATAAAGGCAAAGATACGCATGATGGGCTTACCATTTTAGAAAATTTTGTGCTAATATCGGCTGTAAATCAACGATTGCGCCAATGGCGATAATAGCAGGGGTTTCAACTTTTTTCGCCGTCAAGCCCGCTTGGTGCAAACGGCAAATATGGATTTGCTGATTTTGCTGCGATGCGTTTGAAATAAAGGCAACTGAATCATCGGGGTTACGCCCCGCTTTGATAAGGTTATCAGCAATAATCGCAAAATGCTTGACTGCCATATACCAAACCATCACATCAGCAGCTTTGCTGATGGCGTGCCAATCAAGCGTATCTGGCACATCGCCCGTTAGCGCGTGCCCTGTAAGGAACATAACATTAATATTGCTTTCGCGCTGCGTGAGCGGAATGCCCGCCGATGCCAAACCACCAATGCCTGCGGTGATGCCCGATAACACCCGAAAAGCAATGCCTGCATGGTTGAGCTTAAGTGCTTCTTCACCACCACGCGCAAAAGTGAAAGGGTCGCCGCCTTTTAGGCGCAAAATCTTTTTGCCAGCACGCGCAAGATTAATCATTTGTTCGGTAATATCAGCTTGTTTGATTGATTTTTTACCACCGCGCTTGCCCGCAAAAATCAGCTTGGTATCAGGCATTGCCCATTGCAATATCTCATCATTGATAAGCGCATCGTAAATGATATGGTCGGCATTCTTAACGGCATAAACAACTTCTAAAGTTACCATGCCAATACGGCCAGGCCCTGCACCCGCTAGCCATACTTCGCCTGCATTAAATATCGGCATTTGCGAAAATATTTCGGCTAAAAAACTCTCTGTGGCAACTTCTCGCGTCATCTGCTATCCTTTATCATTGATAGGTTTGCAGATAGCACATATTACGTTAATTTGTCAATTTATCATTACCCCAATATTGTTTGTGGTATTTTTTGCCATGTTGCGTCCTGCAATTTTAGCCAACATCGCGTAAAGCTTGCCAATATCCGATAGGCTGAAATCAGTTGCCAACGAATTATCAGGTGAAAATTCTTTAGAGCTGTGCATCAGGCTTTCAAATTTATTTTGATAGGTTTCTAACAATTGCTTGGTTTGAATGTTACGCAGATTTTCACCAGAAATATGGTTGGCAAAATCATCATTATTTCTACTGAGCAGATGCAAGGTAAATGCGTTGCGCTTACCCGCTTTGTAATCATTTTCTATTTTCCTAAATTCTGTTTTATCAATTAAATTTTTGGAAAGTGCCGCACTGGTTTTGTGTAAATCTTCAATCAAATTGCGCGCAGAATTCATGAAATTGCGGTATTTTATATCGTCAACAGCAGGTGGTGAGATTTTATCTTGCATTTGGTGTTGTTCGGGACGTCTTTCGGGCTGACGCATCTCTGGCTTTCTGGGGGGCAAGCCTTTTTCAGGTGTGGTGATTGTGGTTAGAAGCGCATCTTTATTTTGAGCTTTTGCTAAAATTATATCATGGGGCGACGCATTTTGTAACGCATTTTGCGACATCATATTTTCGGCATTGATATTTGCATCGCCATTGATATTCATATCGGTATTGGCATGGGGCAGACTCTTAAAAACCTCTGATGCCTGATTGGTGATATTCATCGCTTCACGGCATTGATTGACCAGCTGTTCCTGCACATTTTGCATTTTATCACTCACCGAAAGCATGCCTGATTGCTTATCGGCAATGGTGGCACTTAATTTAACAATGTTATGATTCATCCGTTCGGTTACTTTATCAAACGCATTGCTGAGATTGCTTAATTTTTCAATCACGCTATCAACAGCTTGCTTTGATATGGCATCAAATTCATTCATTTTTTGATTATTGACACTGATTTGATTGCTATGATTTTGCACCAATGTGCCTGTTTGCTGTAGGCTGGTAAGCAAGCGACGCAGATTATTTTCGAACTCACTGCTATTTTTGGTTAAACCGCCTATGGCAGTGCCGAAAGTTTGATTGATTTTTTCGGCAGTATGGTGGAAGGAATCGCTGTTTTTGATAAATTGCGCGCTAAATTGATTGCCTTGTTCTTTGATAGAATGCAGATAGCGCCCTAATGAGCCATTAAGGTCGTTGATACGGCTTTCAAAATCTTGTCCATATTGGTCAATTTCGCGCAGTTGCGCTTGCACAATGTTTTCAAATGTGCTGCTATGTCTTTCAACGTCTTTTGCAACATCACGCATTTGCACGGCACTATGGGTGAGTTTATCGGCTGATTTATCAATAGAACTTTCGGCACTGGTAAAGATATTAAGGATTTTTTCACCACGAATCGTGAGATGATTGCTAATATTATCAACCTTATCAATCGATTGCTTGAATGTTTCATGGAAATGACTGGCTTTTTCCTGAATCTGTTCTGAAACATCAGTTAATTTATCCATTGCGGGGGTGAATGCGCTTGAAAGACTATTATTATGGGTATTAATGGCTGTTTGCAAATTATCCACTTGGTTGCGTAATTTATCGTCCATTTGCGTGCAATGGCTTTGTGCCTGTGTTGAAATATCGCCAACCATACGCATATGTTGCGTCATTTTTTCATGGATAGATTGAAAGCGATTAACAATATCATCGGTTTTTTCAATGAAGAAATCTGAATTTTCCATCAATGTGCCTTTGGTGAGTGATGCTTTTTCTTCTGCCTCACGAATGGCATGAACCAGCTTTTCTTGGTCGGATTGAATTTGTGTGCGTAACGCCCCTGAATTTTGTTCCATTCTTTGTAGCAATGCTTCATAGAAGGCGGTTTGTTTTTGGATAATCAATTTTAGATTATCAACCCTATCATCAGTATTATTGATTAGCCCATCAATTTTGCCAACGCCTTGGTCAAGCATTTGGCTTGATTTTAGCAATTTTTGTAATAATTGTACCACTTGCGTTTCAATTTGCTTGCCTTGTGTGTTGAATTTTTCAATGACCTCAACACCAGTTTTTGCCAATATATCATTCATATGGCTGCCACCTTTTTCGATATTATCGATATTTGTCTGCAAGGCAGTAACCATTAATTCACTTTGTTTAGCGATAGAATCATTAAGGGTACGGTTGGCAATGGCAGAATGTTGTTGAATATTATTCTGTAAAAATTTAAGGCGTTCATTAATATTTTGTATTAAATCATCAAAGGCTTTGCCTTGCGATTCTTTGACATAATCGCTGATTTGATTGATTTTATTGGCATGTTTGGTGAAGTTATTTTCAACCGATTGCGAACAATTTTCCAATTTTTCGGTATTTTCAGTTAAGCGGCTAATATGTTGCCCCAGACTTCTATCAACCTTATCTAGCACAATCTCACTTTTATCATTGACCGATTCTAATTTATCAAAAGCATTGCTAAAATTGCCAGTAAGCTGATTAACATGGCTTGCGGCATGGTTAACCGATGTGATGACTTGCTCTAATTCATCGCGTACATTCTTGCCTAATTGTTTGGTGCTTTGGGCGGCATTGCCGATGGTTTGCTCAAAAGTTTCTTTGTAATCATTGGCATGTTGCTGAAAATCACCATAAGATTTTTGTACTGAATCAACCAAATTACTCATCCAATTTTGGTGATTGCTGAAATGGTCGCTGATAATATCATAATTATGGGTATGATGCGTGGTAAGCTTTTCGGTAATTTGCTGGCTATGATTTTTCAAGAAAGCTTCTATTTGTTGCTCATTTTGCAAACGTTGCGCTTCCATTTCTTTGAAAATATCGGTGAAATTGCTTAAACCATCACTTACTTGGGTGGTAAGGTCGGCGCCTTTATCGCGTATCATGGTCATGATATTCTGGCACATATCATTATATTGCACATGATATTGCTCAAATAGGCTGGTGAAATGTTCGTTATTGCGTCCTAATAAATCGCGCATTTGCACTTGCCTTGCCTCTACACGGTTGACAAGCTGGTCGTTATTGATATTTAGCTCGTGCAGAATTTTCTGAATCCGTAAATACATGCCATTATTGCTATTTTCAAAATTAGCAATTAAATCTTCCTGCCGCTTATGAATATTATCGGCAATGTGATTGATTTTATCATCATGGCGCGAAATCACTTCATGAATTTGTTCTTTATTATCTTGATTTTGCGTCATCCAATCTTGCAACATGTTTTTCTGATAATCATTCATATCTTTTCTTATGTCATCAAAACCTGATAGAATACCGCCAATTTGCGTTTCAATTTGTTGACGAATATCGCGTTGCCGTTTTTCTAAAATCTCGCTAATATCTTGTTCAATCACGGTGAAATGCTGTGTCAGTTTGCTTAAACTGGCTTCACGGTCTTGAATCACATTCACCACATTTTTTAGCTCACCCATTGATTCTTGCGTGCTATGGCTAATTTTGCTTAAATTATCGCGTAACGCCTTGCCCATATGTTCGGTAATATTTTGAAATTCGGTTTCGGCAGTTGTTGAAAGCGAACGCATCGCCTTGATTCGCTCATCAACCATTGCAATGATATTTTTAAGGTTATTTTCGGTTTGTTGCATCATGGCATTATGCTGATTCATGGTATCGGCAAAACCTGCGCTGGTAGCATCATCGCTGTGATAGAGTGGCACCGAAAGGGCAGAAGAAGCTTGGTTGCGCCACATATCCTCGCTTCTTTGATTGTTACGTAAATTAATCAGCAACATGCTTAATAATAATAGAGGCGTTACGGCAATGGCAATGAATTGTATTGTTGCAATCATTGATGCTATTTGCATTTCGGGGGATAAAAACATGGCAATAATTAATGCTGTCCACGATATAGCACCAGCATAAATGGCATAATAAGGAAGTTTTGTGCTTTTAATTTTTTGCGTGTTTTGTGCGCTGTGTTTGTTAGCAATATAGTCGCCATTGTTGGATATTATATTGCCTAGCGCAAGGCGTGTCTCTTCATTTGGCATCTTATAGTCGCTATTACCATTAGCACCGTTACTCACATTATTGCGCGGTGTTATCGTATGATGATGCCTGATATTTGCATCTTTAGGCGTAGCGTGTTGCATGTTTTCCTCATTCATAGCGCGGCTATTTTATAGCCAATATGATTTAGGCTGTTTATAACAGCATTTAAATCTTAATTATCGCAATTTACGCTTTACACTGCGATAAATATTGATTATTTATAAATGCACTTATGTGCTGTATCTCGCTATAGTCAGATGAATATATGCCCACTTGGCGGAATTGGTAGACGCAAGGGACTTAAAATCCCTCGGTATTTTTTACCGTCCCGGTTCGAGTCCGGGAG
>JAHZMA010000080.1 GCA_022599575.1 Alphaproteobacteria bacterium
CCCCGTCGGTTATTTTTTAAGGGTTGTTAAGTGTATAACGACCCTTAATTTTTTTAACCGAAAGAAGAAAGTTATCGTCATAACTACTTCCTTTCTGCTTCATCAAATGGCTTAATTACCACCTGATAGATACCACATTAGCCAAAATTTAGATATGTGTCAATAAAGATAGTTGAACCCTTGCCACAAGGGCGGTGCGTATCTTGATACATTATATATGGGGGGCTTTGCGACATACGCTTTGGCTGGTTTGTCCATAGGACACCAGCGCCACGCGATGACGCCCCCCATACCCCCCACCGCTGTGTTTAATATAAAATAAGTGCGTGCTTTGCTATTACGCAACACGAGTCAGAATTGGCAATCCGCATCGACTAAAAATTTGAAAGCTTCAATCGCTTTCAAATTA
This sequence comes from Alphaproteobacteria bacterium, assembly GCA_022599575.1. GTDB lineage: Bacteria > Pseudomonadota > Alphaproteobacteria > JABAAW01 > JAHZMA01 > JAHZMA01. The sequence goes on from JAHZMA010000080.1 coordinate 410, forward strand.
AGTCTTGCTCGATTGCCCCTTAAACCCATCGCATAAATCACTCACGATACATTGCTCGCAGAGTGGTTTACGGGCTTTGCAGACATAACGCCCGTGTAATATCAGCCAATGATGCGCGTGTTGCATCCATTTTTCGGGGATATTTTTTAGCAATGCTTGTTCTACCGCCAGCACATTCTTACCCTCTGCCAGCCCTGTGATATTTGAAAGCCTGAAAATATGCGTATCCACCGCCATCGTTTTCTGCCCGAACGCCACATTTAGCACAACATTTGCGGTTTTTCTGCCCACACCCGCCAATGCCTCCAATGCCTCGCGTGTTTCTGGCACTTTGCCCTGATGGTCTGCCAGTAATTGCTGACTCATCGCCATCACATTCTTGGCTTTATTTTGATATAGCCCAATGGTTTTGATATGCGTGATAAGATTATCCAAGCCCAGCGCCACCATCGCTTGCGGATTATCAACCGTTTCGAATAATTTTTCAGTTGCCTTATTCACGCCCTTATCAGTCGCCTGTGCCGATAATATCACCGCCACCAATAAGGTATAATGATTATGATAGCGAAGCTCGGTTTCGGGGTGCGGGTTTTGTTGATGCAATCTTCTGAAAAATTCATCGCGTTCGGTGGCATTCATAGCGTTATATTCACGAAAGCGTGCTGATGGTTTGTATCCGCCTTTTGACGAAATTTTTTAGCAATTTTCTGGTGATGAAGACTGGATTATCACGGTTTTGCTGTTTGGTGCGAAGGTTGGGCATTTTCGGTGGTTTTGGTGAATCACCAAAGCCTTTACTGTAAGGCGAGGCAGTTTTCAGCAATAACACCAGCGCATCACCGATATTACCAACCGCTTTTTTGCCTTTTGCCATTTTTTTACCCACCGCCACAATGTTGCGTAATTGTGAAGTGATAAAATCTTCGGTATCGCTTTTGTTATCACTGCTATCTTGCACATAAAAACATAAAGATGCCAGCATGGCTTGGCTGAGCAAAAATCGCTTGCTGTAATAATTTTGGTCGGTGCTCGTATCGCCTGCAAAATACCAAATTGCATCGCTGATATGCCAGATATTTTTCAGCAAAAGTGGCATATTTGAAGGCAATAATAGTGATGCGCTGGTGATTTGTAGCGCATCTTGCCCCTGATGCGGGGTATCTTGCTTGCCGATAAAGAATAAATTCGCACCATAGGCAACTTTAGCGGTAACGCCCATCTTGTCAACGCTGTTATCGCTATCGGCAGTAAGTTTTCCGCGTAAATCCTCACGCAAATCATATAGCCGCATCTGCCAATAATAATGCGCCATTGTGGTTTTATCGGCATTATCAAACAGGCTATAGGCAAAATTCTCGTCAATCGTTAATTTTTGCGCCGCTTGCGATAAACCATCAGCTCCCATGCCATCAAAGCCTGCCAATGATTCCATTTGTCGCAATAATTGATAGCGTGTTTGTTGTAAATCGCCATTGATGATTGTTTTGGTCATTGCATCGTCCTTTATTCGATAATATCGACATATTTTAGCATAGTTTGAAAGAGTTTACGGATATTTTATCATTTTTCACCTTAAAAATAGTCATAGATTGGGGATAAAATGTGGAAAATGAGATTTTTTGTTATTTTTTTAATAAAAATCATTGATTTTTCATAATTTTATATTGCATTTGATTCGTAGCGTTTGTATAACTAAAGAATAGATTTTTGTAATAGCGATTTTCGCTATTTTTAAGTTTTTTCCTCCCCAGACTTGGGTCGTGATATTTTGCGACCCTTTTTTTTGCGATAACGCGTGTGAATACTAGAAATGCAATGGATAAGAGTGATTTTCAACTTCAACATCATCGCAATATTAGCGCGCTTGAAAAAACATGGCAGGAATTTACCGCGCATGGTAACGCACAACCCTTTATTGATTATCATTTTTTACATGCGTTAGAAATAACTGATTGTTTGACTCCCGATACAGGTTGGTATCCGCATCATCTTAGCCTGCATGATGCTGTTAATAACATTGTGGCATTGATGCCGCTTTATTTGAAAAATAATTCATATGGCGAATATGTGTTCGATCATGCTTGGGCACATGCGTGGCAACAGGCTGGTGGCGATTATTACCCTAAATTATTAGCCGCAATTCCGTTTACGCCCATTACGGGGGAACGTTTATTGATTGCGCCCAACCAAAATGCGGCGGTGATAAAGCCTCTATTATTGCAAGGCTTTATCAATTTATGCAGGCATTATCAGCTTTCATCGGCACATATTAATTTTTTACCTGAAGCTGATATTACATTATGCGAGCAGGAAAATTTACTCATCAGGCGCGACACGCAATTTCATTGGGTGAATGATGATTATCAAAATTTTGATGATTTCTTAAATGCGCTTACCAGCCGTAAACGTAAAAATATCCGCAAAGAGCGCGATAACATTAAACGCGATAATATCACATTCAAGCATCTGAATGGCGATGATATTAAATCAACTGATTGGGATATTTTTTACAAATTTTATTGTAGCACCTATGCGCGCAAATGGGGGTTTCCGTATCTTACCCGCGCATTTTTTGAAGAATTGCATGGCCGTATCAAGCAACAGATTGTGTTGATCATAGCTTATCACGATGATATACCAATTGCCGCCGCGCTTAATTTTTGTGATGAACATAGACTATATGGCAGAAATTGGGGGTGCGAGGCGCATTATCCTTTTTTGCATTTTGAAACTTGCTATTATCAAGCCATCGACTATGCGATTTGCCATAAACTCAAATATGTGGAGGCAGGCACGCAAGGGCAACATAAATTGGATAGGGGCTATCAGCCCGTTACTGTTTATTCCGCTCATTATCTTAATCAGCAGAATTTTCGTGATGCTGTTGCCAATTTTATTAAGCATGAAACCAAACATCATCAGCAAACGCAAGCGATATTAAGTGAGCATAGCCCGTTTAAGATAAATAATCGGTAAAGAATCTGCTTGCGTCAATGGCTGATAATGGTTAGGGTAATCCATATCAATATTAACAATGATTGTGGTTTAAGATGAATTTTGAGATTGTCTATTGGCATTGGATTGCGCTGGGTTTGTCGCTGATGGCCGTAGAGATTTTTCTGCTTAGCTTCACAATATTTTGGTTTGGCATTGCCGCTATCATTATCGGGCTATTATTATTTTTATTCTCTGATATATCACTGGCAATACAAATTATTTTATGGGCAGTGCTTTCGCTGGTAACTGCATTTTTATGGTTTAAATATATCAAACCCTTATCGGGGCGCAGGCAATTGAATGATAAAACCATCGCTAAATTGCAGGGCGAAGTTGGAAATGTGATTAAAGGTAACGATAATGATACCATGCGTGGCAGGTTACGTTTTCCAGCACCGATTGCAGGTGATGATGAATGGAATTTCATCTCTGAACAAAAAGTGGTGGTCGGTGACCGTGTGCAAATTATTGATGTGCAAGATAATTGCCTCAATGTTAAAAAATCATAGGAGATTTAACAAATGGAATTTTTAGCTACCCCAGTCGTCATATTAGTTTTGGCGGCAATCTTACTTGCCAGAGGCACGATTAGCGTCTCGCAAGGTCAGCGTATTACAGTTGAAAGGTTAGGAAAATTCAATCGGATTCTTGAACCCGGTTTGAATTTTATCATCCCCTTCATTGATAGAATCGCCTATCGCACAACCACCAAAGATATTGTGCTAGATATTCCATCGCAAAATGTGATTAGCAAAGATAATGCTTCGCTTACCACCAATGCGGTTGCCTATATTAACATTGCCAATGCCGAACGCGCGGTTTATGGTATTGAAGATTACGAAATAGCGATTCAAACATTGGTGCAAACATCTTTGCGGTCGATTTTGGGTGAAATGAAACTTGATGAGGCACTTTCATCACGCGAGCAAATTAAACAAAGGCTAAAAACGGATATTTCTGAAGATATTAGCGATTGGGGCATCACCCTAAAAACGGTAGAAATTCAAGATATTAACCCATCAGGCACCATGCAGGCGGCAATGGAAGAACAGGCGGCGGCCGAACGGGCAAGACGGGCTGCTGTTACCCGTGCCGAAGGCGAGAAAGCATCACAAATCTTATTGGCAGAAGGGCGTTTAGAAGCATCAAAGCGCGATGGCGAAGCACAGATTGTGTTAGCAACCGCTAGCCAGTCAGCGATTGAAAAAGTTACCAACGCGATTAAAGATAATGAATTGCCAGTCTATTATATATTGGGTGAAAAATATATCCATGCGATGGAAGAATTGGCGAAATCTCCCAACAGTAAAACAATCGTGATACCAGCTGATATTCAAGCCACCATTAAAGGCATATTGGGTAAAAATTAAATTTTTAGCACAGCTATTGTGATAACGGGGCGTTTTTTTAGTAATATGCGGCTTTGTTTCCGCAATAATGATTTTAATTTTTCAGTAATGTCGTCCAACTCAAGCCCTTCCTTGTGGTATTCCTTATAGAGGTCAGCCACTTGGTCTTCAATATCGTCAAGCTGGTCGTCGAAAATGGTAAGTCCAATCGGGGTGATATAGGGATGCCCTTTTAAGGCATTATTCCTCTTGCCCACCGCCAATGCCATATGCAGCGCACCATTATAAGTGATTTTTTTACGTTCCAATAATTCTTCAGCATCTTCATGCAAAATCAAGCCACTTGGTTCAACCATATGGGTTTCGCATTTAATAATGCCACAAATTTCGGCATTATCATCAGTAATTTTCACGACCGCACCATTTTGTGGTATATAAACCGCACCTAACCCCGCTTGTTTTGCCACATTGCAATGAAAGCGCAAATGCCTTGCTTCGCCATGCATCGGTACCACCCATTCTGGCTGTAAAATCTTATAGGTTGCCTCGATTTCATCTTTTTGATAATGTCCCGAAACATGGATAGCCTGTTCATCATCAGCATAAATGATGTCACCACCTTGTTCGGCAATTCTATTTTGCACCTGTGCAATATCAATCTCATTGCCCGGTATGGTGCGGCTAGAAAAAATCACGCGGTCATTTTCGGTGATTTTTATTTTTTTCTGTTCGCCACGCGCAATTTTTGCCAACATTGCCCGCCCTTCACCTTGCGACCCAGTGACCAATATCAGCAATTTTTCGGGATTGACATCGCTGATATTTTCCTCATCAATGATGTCTATTTCATCATTTAGCCAACCCATCTGTTGCCCTGCCTCGTAGATACGTTTCATCGCGCGTCCCATCAGCAGAATTTTTCGTCCCGCTTGATGTCCTGCTAACATGATGCTTTTTAGGCGTGCAACATTAGACGCAAAACATGTAACAAACAACCGATAATCTTTCGAATCAGCAATAATTGTCTGAAGTGATGGCGCAATAAGTGATTCTGAACCCGCATTACCCGTCACCATTACATTGGTGGAATCGCACATCATCGCTTTAATTTTTTTGCCTTTATAATCCCAATCCCCAGCGGTAAAGCTTGTCCCCACTATTGGCGCATCATCATATTTCCAATCGCCACTATGAATGATTAATCCTAAATCGATATCAAAATAAAAAGCAAAGGCTTCTGGCACTGAATGATTTACACTGCGTGGAATAATTTCTATATCACCAATCATAAAACTTTCATCGGGTTTTATTTGATGATATTCAACATTGTCAAACCCAGTTAATTTTTGCTTCACTAAAATTTCGGTATATTCACCAACATAAATTGGCACAGGATTTCGTTTAATGAGTTCCGCAATACCGCCAATATGGTCTTCATGCGAATGGGTGAGCAACACCGCATCAAGCGGTAAATCGCCTAAAATTTCTAAATCAGGCAGTAGGGTATCAATACCCGGTGTGCGGTAATCGGCAAAGCCAATGCCAATATCAACCAATAGCCATGTCTGCTTATAGTGATATAAATAGGCATTCATGCCAATCTCGCCAACGCCACCCAAAGGTATAAACAGCAATGTATCCTCATTGCCATCTTGATAGGTTTGCGCCAATTTTTGTAACTTTTTTGCCCCGTTCATTTTATCTCACTTATTTTATTTTATTTCATTCATTTCATTTGTTTCATGATACAAACATACCAAACCATCTAATATAATATTGGTATTAACATGTTCAATCATAGTGCATGTTTGCGCGATTAATGGTGCATGGCCGCCAGTTGCAATGATTTTAATATTTTCCTGCATTTGTGCTTGAATACGGGTGATGATGCTTTCAACGATGCCAATCGTTCCATAAAAAAATCCCGATTGCATGGCGGTAGCAGTGCTTGTGCCGATAATATTTTTTGGTTTCTTAAATTGCCCCATCGGCAATTTTGCTGTGCCTTGCGCCAATGCCTGCATAGAAAGATTGATACCCGGTGCAATCACCCCGCCACAATATTCGCCATCTTTATTGATGACATCAAATGTTGTCGCTGTGCCAAAATCAACGATAATCAAGGGGGATTGATAAAGTCGATAGCCATAAAAACCATTGATAAGCCTATCGGCACCTAATTGTTGTGGCTCATCAATCAACACTGTCATGGTTGGCAAAAAATTATCATGCCCAACCACTTTCAGCGTCGCATCGCTAAAATAAGTTTTTGCCAATAATATCAAACATGTTTCCACCAATGGCACAACCGAAGAAATGGCGATGCCCTTAATATCATTCATACCTAATTGTTTGCTTGCCAAAAATTGTTGCAATAATGCCGCATATTCATCGGCAGTGCGATGCGTTAAATTTTGCAATCGCCACACCGCTTTTTGTTCTAGTTCATCCTTTTGATGAGAATAGAGCGCGATTACAATATTGCTATTGCCTGAATCAATTGCCAATAGCATGTAACATCATCCTCATAGCATGAACACATCGCCAGCGTGAAATTTATCTATTTTGCCTTTATCATCTTCAAGCAACAAGCAGCCATAATCATCAATGCCCTTATAGATACCGTCAACCCAATGGTTTGGCGTAATTTGCAGGCGCATCATTTTATCGATACCATATAGATGCGCTTTTAATTCATTAATCACCGCCTTAAATCCTTTGCCATGCCAAAATTGCCACCAAACATCATATTCACTCAAGAAACGGCTAAGCACATGAAACGCATCAGCATCAATCACGCCTTGTTCGCGCATTGATGTTGCTGGAAAATATGTTTTATGCGGTGATGATTCAATATTTACGCCAACCCCAATAATCAGCACCAATTCGCCTGAATCTTGATTGCTCTCAATCAAAATGCCAGCTGTTTTTTTGTCGCGAATTAAAACATCATTCGGCCATTTATAGTTAATATCTTCGGGGTCGTCCATATACCATGCAATCACCGAGCTTAACACACAAGCCACAAAAGGCGAATATTGTGGCAATGAAGCACGCGTTAAATCGGGGTGAATAATCATCGAAAAATACAGATTACCTATTGGTGACTCCCACGATCTGCCTAATCGGCCCTTACCTGCTGTTTGCTTTTTTGCCCAAATCACACTGCCATGCTCTAGCGTTGATTTGTTCAGCAATCTTTTTGCTTCTTCATTGGTGGAGTCGATTTCATCCAGCTCTAAAAACATTTTTTTACCATCAATTGATAAAAAATGACGCTGCGGCCAATTCTACCATGTAAATAAGCGGCGCAGGCCATAATGCAAAAACCAATACCAAGCCTGATGTGATAAAAATCACCGTCCGCAATATCAGATTATGACTTATCTGATGCGTGATTTTTGGGGTATCAAAAAACATTAACCGCACGATATAAAGATAATAAAACGCACTGACCACACTGGTTAATGCGGCAACAATCACCAACAGATAAAGCTCTTGCGATAATGCCGCCTTGAACACATAAAATTTAGCAAAGAAGCCTGCCATTGGTGGAATACCCGCCATTGAAAACATAAAGATTAACAATGCCATCGCCAGCCATGGCGCATTATGCAATAACCCAGAAAAATCGCTGATATTTTCATAATTGCCTTGCGCACTCCGCATCGATAAAATACAAGCAAATAAACCGATACCCGTTATCATATAAATGGTGAGATAAACCAAAATGGCAGCAAGCCCCTCTTGTGTGCCTGCCGAAAGCCCGACCAACGCATAGCCCATATGCCCGATTGAGCTATAGGCAATCAGTCTTTTGATATTTTTTTGTGCGATTGCCGCAAAACATGCCAAACTCATTGATAGAATGGCAATTAGTATCACCACCATTTGCCATTGTGCCACAATATCATTAAAAGCGGTCATTAATAATCGGGTGAATAAAATAAAGGCGGCAATTTTTGGTATATTGGCAAAAAAACTTGTAACGGGTAGGGCGGTGCCTTCATACACATCGGGCGTCCACATATGAAACGGCACTAATGATAATTTAAACGCAATGCCCGAAATCAAAAATGTCATGCCAATAATCGTGCCAATCGCCACCTCACCATTACTGATATTATTAGCAATTGCATCAAAACCCAAATTGCCAGTAAAGCCATAGACCAAACTTGCGCCATAGAGAATAATACCAGATGCCAACGCACCCAACACAAAATATTTCAACCCTGCTTCGGATTCACGAATTGAATCACGGCGAAACGCCACCATCACATAAAGCGCAAGGCTTTGCAATTCAAGCCCAATATAAAGCACTAACAGATGGTTAGCAGAAATCATTACCATCATGCCTAACACGGCAAATAGCACCAAAATCGGATATTCAAATTGGTTCATTCCTAAATTTTTACATTCCTCTGCCCCAATCAGTAGCACTAAAAATGTGCCGACCAATACCAGCATTTTGGCGTAACTTGATAAATCATCCCAGATAAACTGCCCTGAAAATAGCAAATATTTGCCATCAGTGAACCATTGAAACTGCAATAATATGGCGATAAAACAACCTATCAATGCCAACAAGCTTGCATTATAGGTGAGGCGATAGGCTTTATCGGCATCATTAATAAATGCCGCACTGGCAACAAAAACTAAAATAACCGATGCTAAAATAATTTCAGGGGCAAGAATTGAAAAATGATATAACATCTTTATTCGCCTCCCATGCGCGTGACCAAAAATTCAACTGGCACCTCAAATAAATCTAAAAAGCTAATCGGGTAAATACCCATCCATAGCACCAATAAGCCGATAGCGGTGAATATTAAAAATTCGCGCCTATCCAATTCTTTAATATCCGCTAGGCCCGATAGCAGTTTTCCATACATCACGCGCCGATATAGCCATAGAGCATAGGTGGCGCCCAATACCATGCCACTGGCAAGCAATGTGCCGATAATTGTGCTGGCTTGGAATGTGCCAACCAACACCAAAAACTCACCAACAAATCCGCTGGTGCCAGGCAAACCTACCGATGCCATCGTAAAGAATAAAAAGAAAAACGCATAGCGTGGCATATTATTGACAAGCCCCGCATATTTTGCAATCTCGCGGCTGTGGATTCTATCATAAACCACACCCACACATAAAAATAATGCAGCTGAAATCAAGCCATGACTCAACATTTGCACCATCGCACCGCTAATCCCCTGTGGATTGCCAGCAAACAACCCCGCAGTAACAAATCCCATATGGGCAACTGATGAATAGGCAATGAGTTTTTTCATATCTGTTTGTGCCAACGCCACCAACGAGGTATAAATCACCGCTATCACCGATAATACGAAAACAAGTGGCGCAAAATAAACGCTGGCATCAGGCAACATTGGCAGCGAGAAACGGATAAAACCATAGCCACCCATTTTCAATAACACACCTGCCAAAATCACCGAACCCGCAGTTGGCGCTTCAACATGGGCATCGGGCAACCATGTATGCACGGGCCACATTGGCATTTTCACCGCGAACGAGGCAAAAAACGCCAGCCACAGCCATTTTTGCAGCGAAAGTGGAAAATCATATTGCATTAATTCTGGAATATCGGTTGTGCCAGCATAATAGCCCATCACAATCAATGCAATCAGCATTAAAATTGAGCCCAATAACGTATAAAGAAAAAACTTAAAAGCCGCATAGATTTTATTTTTACCACCCCAAATGCCGATAATGATAAACATTGGTATCAGCACCGCTTCAAAAAACACATAAAATAAAATCGTATTCAGCGCGGCAAAAGTGCCTAACATTAATGTTTCTAATATTAAAAAAGAAACCATATAATATTTGACATTATGTTGAATCGAATGCCAGCTTGCCAACACACAAATCGGCACTAAAAAAGTGGTGAGCAACATAAAACTTAATGAAATACCATCAATCCCGATGTGATAGGCAAGACTGGTGTTAGGAAACCAAGTAATTTTCTGCTCATATTGAAAGCCTTGCGCGCCAGTATCAAAACCCAGCCATAAAAATAATGTTAGCACGAATACAGCGGTTGATACCGCCAATGCCGTCCGTTTGGCATTGAGCGCCATGCTTTGTTCTTTATCGCGTAAAAACATCATCGCACCTACCCCAACCAGTGGTAGGAAGATAATCATACTTAATATTGGCCATTGTGCTATCATAATATTCCTTAAAAATTAACCAACAGGCTTACCAAGCCAGCCAACAAAACGATGCCAATCAACATGGCAAAAGCATAGTGATAGATAAAGCCACTCTGTAGCCATGAGGCGAATTGCGATAATGATTTCACTTCTTTGCTAACACCATCAGGACCAATTTTATCAATCACATTTTTATCGGCACGCCATAAAATTTGACCAATTTTTAGCGCAGGCTTCACAAAAATAGCATCATATAATTCATCAAAATACCATTTATTCAGCAAAAACGAATAAACAGGCTTAGCAATTTGCGCGGTGATATTGGGTAAAGCAGGTAAAAACTGATAACAAATAATGCCCAATATTGCACCCATTGCTGCCATTACAATCGGCAATTTTTTAACCGCCTCGCTGACATGATGCGCTTCTGCAAACGCATGATGATGTGGCGCAATATAAATGGCATCGCCCCAAAATGTATAAAATGTTTTGCCAACCATAATATCGTAAAACCAAATGCCAGAAAAAATCGCCCCTATGGCTAGCACTGCCAGTGGCAAAAGCATAATCATTGGTGCCTCATGGGTTTTCAATAATATGTTTCTATTTAAGCGCGGTTGACCATGAAAGCTCATCAATAATAGCCGTGTTGAATAAAAGGCAGTGGTGAAAGCAGCGGCAATGCCAAGCCAAAACGCATAATAACCAAAAGATGTATGGGCGGCAAAGGCAGATTCCAAAATCAAATCTTTAGAATAATAACCCGCAAAAAATGGCACACCCATCAAAGAAAGCGAGCCTATCAGCATAAACATATAGGTAAGTGGCATCAATGTGCGTAACCCCCCCATATGTCGCATATCTTGTTCGTGATGAATGTTATGAATAACCGACCCCGCCCCTAAAAATAACAGCGCCTTAAAAAACGCATGGGTGGTGAGGTGAAACATTGCCGCAGGATAAGCAGAAACGCCAATCGCAAAAAACATATAGCCTAATTGCGAGCAAGTGGAATAGGCAATCACCCGCTTAATATCAGTTTGCGCGATAGCGACTGTGCCAGCAAAAAAAGCAGTGCTAGCCCCGATAATTGTTACCACCATTAAAGCGGTTGGTGCATATTCAAGTAAGGGAGATAGACGGCAAAGCATAAATACACCCGCAGTCACCATCGTTGCGGCATGAATCAGCGCACTAACGGGAGTAGGGCCTTCCATTGCATCGGGCAACCATGTGTGCAAGCCTAATTGTGCCGATTTACCCATCGCACCAATAAAGAGTAAAATTGCAATCACTGTAAAAGCATGAAGCTGATAGCCGAAAAACACGAAAGTTTCTTGTGATAATGCAGCGGTATTAGCGAAAATTTTGCTAAATTCCACCGAACCAAAAATAATGTAAATCGCAAAAATGCCAAGCGCAAAACCAATATCACCCACGCGATTCACCAAAAATGCTTTAATCGCGGCTTGATTGGCAGAATCCTTATGATGCCAAAAGCCAATCAGCAGATAAGAGGCAAGCCCAACCCCTTCCCAGCCAAAGAATAACTGCACCAAATTATCAGCAGTCACCAGCATCAGCATAAAGAAAGTGAACAGACTCAAATATGCCATAAAGCGCGGGATTGAAGTATCGTGGCTCATATAGCCGATAGAATAAATATGCACCATTGCTGATACGCTGGTCACAACCAACATCATTACAATGCTTAAACTATCAACCCGTAACGCCCAATTAAAGGTGAAATCACCTACAGCACCCCAACGCGCGATATGCACAATTTCCAAGCCAGGCGATGGCAGGGTATTTAAGAATAATAGCCATGCCAAAATGGCGGCAACCAATACGGTAATTGTGGTAATCGCCTGCGCGCCCCTATCGCCTAAATAAGGTTTGGCAATATAGGCAAAAATTGCGGCAATAAGCGGCGCAAAAACGATAAATTCAACCAATTCCATCATTAACCCTTCATCGTAGAAATCGTATCGACCGCAATCGATGCACGGTTACGGTAATAGACCACCAAAATCGCCAACCCAATAGCTGCTTCGGCGGCGGCCACTGATAGAATGAAGAGGCTGAAAATTTGCCCAGAAACATCATTTAATTCAGTTGAAATCGCGACAAAATTGATATTCACCGCCAATAGCATTAATTCTATTGACATCAATATAACAATCACATTGCGCTTATTAAGAAAAATGCCAAACAGCCCAAAAGTAAAAACCACCGCGCTTAACAGAAAATAGTGATATAATGTGACATCAAAAGTCATTATTTTTGTCCCCTATTATGTTGCTTGGTATTATTTTGCTCATTGGCATCATTTTTACCTCTGTTATTATTTTTTGCTAAAGGGTCAACCAAACGAACACTATCGCGCGTGCGGCTATTTTGCGTGTTGATATTTTGCCGTAAAACACCAGTTCGTTTGCGTAATGTTAGCACAATCGCACCCATCATCGCCAATAATAAAATCATGCCGACTGCCTCAAACATATAGGCATATTCGGTATAAAGCAACATGCCAATCTCTCTGGTATTGTCAGTGATGGTAATCTCTTGTGCGGATTGATAAAGCCCATTTTGTCCATTAATCGCTAACACCAATTCTACCAATAGCAATAAACCTAATAAGAGGCTCATCAAAAAATACCGTCCGAATTTGCGCTTCACATCATCTATTTGAATATCTAGCATCATCACCACAAATAGGAATAAAACGGCAACCGCGCCCACATAAACAATCACCAAAGTCATCGCTAAAAATTCTGCACCGCGCATTAAAAACAAACCCGCTGCATTGAAAAATGCCAATATTAAAAATAACACCGAATGCACAGGATTGCGCGCCACCACTACCATTAATGCCGAAAACACAATGATTGATGCGAAAATATAAAAGACGATATTATAAATAATCATGTTTCTATCCACCTTATCTGTAAGGTGCGTCCTTTTCTAAATTGGCGGCAATCGCGCTTTCCCATCTATCGCCATTTGCCAGTAATTTTTCTTTGTCATAATATAATTCTTGCCTTGTTTCGGTGGCAAATTCAAAATTTGGTCCTTCCACAATTGCGTCAACGGGGCAGGCTTCCTCACAAAAACCGCAATAGATACATTTGGTCATATCAATATCATATCGGGTGGTGCGGCGCGAACCATCTTCACGTGGCGCATCGGTTTCAATCAAAATGGCTTGTGCGGGGCAAATCGCTTCGCATAATTTACAGGCGATACAGCGTTCTTCACCATTAGGATAGCGGCGCAACGCATGTTCACCACGAAAACGTGGGCTTAAAGGGCCTTTTTCATAAGGATAATTTACTGTATATTTAGGCTTAAACATTGCCTTAAGAGTCAGCATCATGCCTGATAGCAACTCAATCAGTAAAAAACTTTTTATTCTTTCTTTCCACATATCAACTCATTTTCTCACGCAGGTAATAAATCAAACCATAATAACACAAAGGCAGTACCAACCAACCATAGTAAAGTGATTGGTAAAAATATCTTCCAGCCTAAACGCATTAATTGGTCGTAACGGTAGCGCGGGAATGTTGCCCGCACCCAGATAAATAGGAATAGCACAAAGAATATCTTAAGCGCAAACCATATTGGGCCTTCTAACCAAATAAACGGCGCAATCGCAAATGGCGATAGCCAACCGCCTAAAAATAAAATCACGAACATTGCGCTCATCAAAATCATATTGATATATTCGCCTAAAAAGAATAAAGCAAAAGTCATTGCCGAATATTCAACATTATAGCCCGATACAAGCTCGCTCTCGCTTTCGGGTAAATCAAATGGTGCGCGATTGGTTTCAGCCAAAATTGAAATAAAGAAAATCACTGCCATCGGAAATAAAGGAATCACATACCAAAAATCTTGTTGCGAACGAACAATATCAGAAAGGTTAAGCGAACCTGCACATAGCAACACAATCACCACAATCATACCAATTGGCAATTCGTAAGAAACCATCTGCGCGGCACTTCGAATCGCCCCCAAAAACGGATATTTTGAATTAGACGCCCAACCCGCGATGATAATGCCATACACCCCTAATGATGAGGTTGCCAATATATATAATACGCCAACATTAATATCCGCTAACACCAAGCCTTCGCCAAACGGAATCACCGCCCATGCCAAAATCGCTAGCGAAAATGTAATCATTGGTCCAAGCAAGAATAAAACACGATTGGCACCAGCAGGGATAATCATTTCTTTCACGAATAATTTTAAACCATCGGCAAAAGGTTGCAATAACCCAAACGCGCCCACCACATTTGGCCCTTTGCGCCGTTGCATCCAGCCCATTACTTTGCGTTCCATTAAGGTAAGATAAGCCATCGCAATCATCAATGGCACAATAATCAGCAAAATACTGCCAATCAGCCATAAAGCAGGAATCAGATAATCGTTGAAAAACATCATCTTTAACTTACTTTCCTTTCTGTCTTGTCGGGCATCGCGTCATGCGATAAAATCTCGTTCACACAATGATTCATGGTTTTAGATGCGCGGGCAATCACATTGCTTAAATAAAAATTATCAATCGGAAGGGTGAATTTTTTATCCGTCAATTTACCGTGTTTTTCAGCCTTACTGATAGCGGCGCGTTCAATATAATCTTCACGTGCCAAATGCGGATGTTGAGCAAATAAATGCTGGCGCAATTCATCTAAATCTTTCCAAGGCTGGCTTAATTGCAATCGGTCAGATAAAGCGCGGATAATCTTCCAATCTTCACGGGCATCACCGGGCGGCAATGCCGCTTGGTTGCTTACCTGCACCCTGCCTTCTAAATTAACATAAATACCGCTTTTTTCAGTATAAACACAGCCCGGTAGAATCACATCAGCATAAGAAGCACCCTTATCGCCATGATGCCCCTGATAAATCACGAAACAATTATTATAGGCTTCTAATTTCACATCATCAGCACCTAGTAAATAGACAGTGCTGATATTTTGTTTCACCGCATTCACCGCAATCTCATCAGTGGCAAAACCACCCATTTCTGGCACCATGCCTATATCCAAACCGCCAACCCTTGATGCCGCATGATGCAGAATGTTAAAGCCATTCCAATCATCGCGTATCAACTGATATTTATCGGCAAATTTTCGTGCTAATTGCCAAATTTCCGCGCCATCTGCACGTGCCAACGCGCCTGCGCCAATGATTATCATCGGGTTTTTAGCATTGCTAAAATCTTTGCAAAATTGACTGCGTCCATTCAATAACGATTCTAAATTATCGGGTGATTCACCCAAATGCTGATAGGGATAGCGTAAATCAACGCCCTCACCAATCAACCCAATCAGCGCACCTTGCAAATAGCATTGCCGCAAATGAGCATTAATCAGCGGTGCTTCACGGCGTGGGTCGGCACCCACCAGCAAAATTGCATCAGCCGTTTCAATATTGCTAATGCCAGTATTAAATAAATAATCGCCACGTTCCTCATGCGGGATTCGCGCACCATCTTGTCTGCAATCATAATTTGGTGATTTCATACTCTGTGCCAAATGTTTTAAGCCATACATGCTTTCCAAATCGCATAAATCACCAGCGATTGCTGCAAAGCCCGAACCACCACTTTGCTTAATGGCATGGGCGGCCACTTGCAATGCTTTATCCCAACTTGCTTCTTCTAGCACACCTTGCCGATTGCGAATATAAGGCCTATCTAAGCGGTTAGCTTTCAACCCATCATAGCTAAAGCGTGCCTTATCGCAAATCCATTCCTGATTTACTTCTTCGTGCAAGCGCGGTAAAATCCGCATCACTTCATTGCCACGCACATCGATGCGAATATTCGCACCCACCGCATCAGAAATATCAATGCCATTATGTTTTTTCATTTCCCACGAACGCGCCTTAAACGCATAGGGTTTTGAGGTAAGCGCACCCACTGGGCATAAATCAATCAAATTACCCGATAATTCCGAACTCACCGCTTGTTCTAATGTTGAGATTTCAGCATGTTCACCGCGATTGAGTAAGCCCATTTCCTCAACGCCAGCAATTTCGCTAGAAAATCTAACACAGCGCGTGCAATGGATACAGCGCGTCATCACTGTTTTAATCAGCGGACCCATATATTTATCAAGCACTGCGCGTTTATTTTCGGCATAACGGCTGCTATCCGAACCATAACCCATTGCTTGGTCTTGCAAATCACACTCACCGCCTTGATCGCAAATTGGGCAATCCAGCGGATGGTTAATCAGTAAAAATTCCATCACCCCTTTACGCGCTGCATGTACCATTGGGCTATCGGTTTTAATTACCATGCCATCATTGACTGGTAGCGCACAAGATGCTTGCGGTTTTGGTGGGCCTGGTGATACTTCTACCAAACACATGCGACAATTACCCGCAATTGATAAACGGTCATGATAACAAAAACGCGGAATTTCATGCCCCGCCTGCTCACATGCCTGCAACACAGTCATGCCGTTTTCAATTTCTAACTCAACATCATTTATCGTTACTTTCGGCATAATATCCTCAAGCCGCCTTTCCTGAATTTTCAATAATACGCGTTTTAATCTCACTGCGAAAATGGGTGATTAACCCTTGAATCGGCCATGCCGCCGCATCGCCTAAAGCACAAATAGTATGCCCTTCAACCTGTTTGGTAACTTGATATAATAAATCCACTTCTTCCAAACTGGCTTGCCCGCGCACCAATCGTTCCATCATGCGCCACATCCAACCTGTGCCTTCACGGCATGGGGTGCATTGCCCACAAGATTCATGCTTATAAAATTTTGATAATCGGGCAATCGCGGCAATCACATCGGTAGATTTATCCATCACAATCACGCCAGCAGTGCCAAGCCCGCTTTGCACTTCTTTAAGCGCATCAAAATCCATCAGCACAGTATCGCAAATTGCTTTGGGTATCATTGGCACGGAAGAACCGCCAGGGATGATTGCCAGTAAATTATGCCAACCGCCACGCACACCGCCTGCATGTTTTTCAATCAAATCCATCAATGGTACCGACATTGTCTCTTCCACATTGCATGGTTTATTAACATGCCCCGATATGCAAAAAACCTTGGTGCCGTGATTATTCTCGCGCCCGAATTTCTTAAACCAGCTTGCGCCCCGTTTCAAAATTTCTGGCACAACCGCAATGGTTTCAACATTATTAACCGTAGTGGGGTAGCCATAAAGCCCAACACCCGCTGGAAAAGGTGGCTTTAAGCGCGGTTGCCCTTTTTTGCCTTCTAAACTTTCTAACAAAGCAGTTTCTTCACCACAAATATAAGCACCAGCACCGCGATGGACGTAAACATCAACATCATAGCCTGATTTGCACGCATTTTTGCCAATTAGCCCCGCATCATAGGCTTCAACCACTGCCGCTTCTAAAATCTGTGCCTCGCGCACAAATTCACCGCGAATATAAATATAAACTGCTGAAACATCCATGCCGACTGATGCCAGCACCGCGCCTTCTATTAGGCGATGTGGCTCATGACGAATAATATCGCGGTCTTTGCATGTGCCGGGTTCAGATTCATCAGCATTCACTACCAAATAAGAGGGTTTATCAGTTTTAGGTGGCATGAATGACCATTTCAATCCCGTTGGGAAACCCGCACCGCCACGTCCACGCAGACCTGATGCTTTTACCTCGTCAGTTATCCAAGCACGTCCTTTTTTGATATATTGTGCCGTATCCGCCCAAATACCACGTGATTGTGCAGACTTTAACTGCCATTCTGCTTCACCATAAAGATTGGTAAATATGCGGTCTTTATCTGCTAGCATTACACCTTCCTCTTCACCGTTTGCGTGACCCCAGCAGGTGCGGAATTTAAGCGACCAACACAAGAACCGGGATTTGGCAAATTATCATTCTTCATATCGGTAATCAAATTTTTCATAATTTCAGGGGTGATATCCTCGTAATAATCATCATTAATTTGCACAATCGGTGCGTTCACACATGCCCCCAAACATTCAACTTCGGTAAGGGTGAACATGCCATCATTGCTGGTTTCGCCCTCGCTAATATCAAGATTATCCATAATCACTTGCTTTATTTGTTGTGCGCCACATAACATGCAAGGCGTTGTGCCACATAATTGCAAATGATACTTGCCAACAGGCTTTAGATTAATCATGGTAAAGAAACTTGCCACTTCACGCACCCGAATTTCGGGCATAGATAATGTTGTGGCGATTGTTGTAATTGCCTCGTCAGTGACGTGATGGGTTTGCTGATTTTCGCGCTGTGCTAAATCTAGTAAGGCAAGCACTGCGGATGCCTGTCTGCCTTCAGGGTATTTCGCAATGGCGCGTGCCACTTCAGCTTGATTTTGAAATTGAAATTTTTTTGTCATTATCTTTGCCGTTACCTATCAATTTCACCAAATACGACATCCATCGAGCCTAAAATAGCGACGGAATCAGCCAACATATGCCCCCGCGACATCATATCAAATGCTTGCAAATGGGCGAATCCCGGCGCGCGAATCTTGCAGCGATAGGGACGGTTAGACCCATCAGAAACCAAATAAACCGCAAACTCACCTTTGGGGGCTTCCACCGCGCAATAAGTCTCACCTTCGGGCACATGAAAACCTTCGGTATATAACTTAAAATGATGAATCAGCGCTTCCATCGAATGTTTCATTTCTTCGCGTTTGGGGGGCGTAAATTTACTACTTTGGTGGTTCACGGCACCTTTGGGCATTTTTTCCAAACATTGCTGTATAATATCTAATGATTCATACATTTCTAACATTCGCACCAAATAGCGGTCATAGCAATCGCCATGCGAACCCACTGGAATTTGAAAATCCAATTCATCATAGACATCATAAGGTTGCTGTTTGCGTAAATCCCATGCCACACCAGCACTGCGTAACATAGGGCCACTCATGCCCCATGCCAATGCTTGTTCTTTGCTGATAATGCCAATATCCACCGAACGTTGTTTGAAGATACGGTTTTCGGTAAGCAAGCCTTCTAAATCTTTTAAGAACCCGCGAAAATCGACTGCCCATTCACCAATCGCTTGTTCCATGCCTTCGGGCATATCCTGATGAACCCCACCAACACGAAAATAGGCGGCATGCAGACGCGAACCGCTAACATTTTCGTAAAATTCCATCAATTTTTCGCGATGCTCAAACCCCCATAATGAAGGTGTAATCGCACCAAGATCCAACGCATAGGCAGTTACATTCAGCAAATGATTCAAAATGCGTGATATTTCAGCGAATAACACGCGCACATATTGCCCGCGTAACGGCACTTCTAAATCAAGTAATCGTTCGGCTGCTAACACAAAAGCATGTTCTTGACTCATCGGCGCAACATAATCTAGCCTGTCAAAATAGGGCATGGCTTGCAGATAAGTTTTATGTTCAATCAATTTTTCAGTGCCACGATGCAACAAGCCGATATGCGAATCAAGCCGTTCAATCACTTCGCCATCCATCTCCATCACCAAGCGCAGCACGCCATGTGCTGCTGGATGTTGTGGTCCAAAATTCATGGTGAGGGTGCGTAACGTTGGGTCTTTTTGCTTATTATAGTGCATATCTGACATTATTTTATTGCCCACCACTATTTTTCTTATCATTCGCACGTGCTGGCAAATCACTCACCGCTTCCCATGGCGATTCAAAATCAAAATCGCGATAATCTGTGTCTAGCGCAACGGGTTCGTGCACCACCCTTGCCAATTCATCATTATAGCGTACTTCCGTATAGCCAGTAAGTGGAAAATCTTTTCGCAGAGGGTGTCCTGAAAAACCATAATCGGTTAAGATGCGACGTAAATCGGGATGTTCCGAGAAAAATATCCCATACATATCCCAACATTCGCGCTCAAACCAGCCAGCGGCAGGCCAGATATCCACTAAAGACGGCACGATGGTTTCACTATCGGCACGTACTTTTAGCCTTATTCGCATATTATGCGCTAGCGATAACAGGTGATAGACAATATCAAACCGTTCGTTTCGTTGCGGATAATCAGCACCGCATATATCCATCAAAGATGAGAACAGACATTGGCTATTATTACGCAAATATAGCATCACATCGCGCAAAGCATCTACTGCTACGATGAGCGATGCCTCGCCACAACCATCACTATCATCTTGTACCTTATCGCCGAAACGGCTGATAACGTCGGCAACCGCATCTATACCACCATAGGGTAAGGTTTTAGTCCGCTGAGTTTTAGCATGATGGAATGTAGATTGATTTGGCACTATTTAACTTTCTAAATACGCGTCACTGATGTGGTGCGCCTGATTTTTTTCTGTAATTGCAAGATGCCATAAACCAATGCTTCAGCCGAAGGCGGACAACCCGGAACATAAATATCTACTGGCACGATACGGTCGCAACCGCGTACCACCGAATAGGAATAATGATAATAGCCACCACCATTGGCACAAGACCCCATAGAAATCACCCAACGTGGTTCTGGCATTTGGTCATAGACTTTACGCAATGCGGGCGCCATTTTATTGGTTAAAGTGCCTGCCACAATCATCACATCAGATTGGCGCGGTGATGCGCGTGGCACAACCCCTAACCTATCTAAATCATAGCGCGGCATATAGGCATGAATCATTTCAACGGCGCAACAAGCCAGCCCAAACGTCATCGGCCATAAAGACCCTGTGCGCGCCCATGCCACCAAACTATCTAAATTTGTGCTAACAAAGCCTTTATCTTGCACTTCGCCAGTCAGACGTTTCATCAATTCGCTATCAGAAATATGGTCACGCCCTTTGACAATTTCAGATGGTGTTTCTATTCCCAATCCAATGCTCCTTTTCGCCATTCATAAATAAAGCCGATGGTTAAAATACTTAAAAAAATCATCATTGACCAAAAACCGTAAAGTCCGATTTTGCCTAAAGAAATTGCCCAAGGAAATAAAAATGCCACCTCAACATCAAAAATGATGAATAATAACGTTACCAAATAAAATCTTACATCAAAACGGGTGCGCGCATCATCAAAGGCTTCAAAACCGCATTCATAGGCGGATAATTTTTCAGGGTCAGGCTGTTTTGGACCCACCAAATAGCTACCCACCACCATCACCAGCGATAAACCGCAAGCGATGATGATAAAAACTAGCACAGCTAAATATTCTTGGAAAAACGGATCCATAAATACCTTATAGTTTATTTTGTTTCATGATGCATTAAAATATTATAAAATCTACAATAATCTTAAAATTTTTTTGATTTTACCTAAAAAACAGTTAAATCTCAATGGTAAATAATGTTAAATATCATAAAATCATCAAAAAAGATGAACAATATTATAAGGCTTAAAAGATGACCCCAAAAGATGCCCTAAAAGATGTTAAGGTAGATTCTAGCATTCTTAACCATCATGATAATTATCAGGGGCATATTGCTTTGTTTCAACCTGATATTCCGCAAAATACGGGTGCTATCATGCGGCTTGCCAGCTGTTTTAATATGGCGCTTGATATTATTGAACCTTGCGGCTTTGTGTTTTCGCAAAAGCAATGGCAAAGAAGCGCGATGGATTACCGCAATCAATTAAAATTAAACCGTTATGATGATTGGCAGGCATTCACCGATTGGCAAAAAAATAAGGGTAAACGATTAATTTTATTTACCACCAAAGGCAATCATTGCTATGATGAGTTTGATTTTAACCAAGATGATATATTATTATTCGGCAATGAATCAGCGGGCGCACCAGAATATGTGCATCAGCATTGTGATGCAAGATTGCTGATTCCGATTCATGCTCGTTCGCTGAATTTAGCGATGAGCGCGGCCATTGCCACCGCATATTTTCATCATCATATCAGAAAGAAGCATCATGAGTGACGACATAACGCAACAAAAGCAAACGGCAGTTAATTGGTTTCGGAGTTTACGTGATAGAATCTGCGCTGAATTCGAAACCATAGAAGCTGAATTTGCGCCACAAAAGCAAACCCCCGTCAAATTTAAGCGCGAATATTGGCAACGCACCGATGAGGTAACACAGGCTGATGGTGGTGGCGGTGAAATATCCATTTTGCATGGTAATGTTTTTGAAAAAGCGGCTGTGAATATATCGGTGGTTGAGGGCAGTTTTTCAGAAAAATTTCGCAATGAAATACCGGGCGGGAAGGAAAGTGATGGCAAATTTTGGGCATCGGGCATTTCACTCATCACCCATCCGCTTAATCCGTTTGTGCCACCTGTGCATATGAATACCCGCATGATTGTTACCGCGAAAAAATGGTTTGGCGGTGGCATAGATTTAAACCCTATCTTTCCTAATGATGCTGATACCACACAATTTCATGATGCGCTTAAGCAATTATGCGATAGGCATCACCCCGATTATTATCCAAAATTCAGCAAAAAAGCCGATGATTATTTCACCATCATTCATCGCAATATCAAGCGCGGGGTGGGTGGTATTTTTTACGATGATTTGGCGAATGATTGGCAACAAGATTTTGAATTTACCAAGCAGGTGGGGCAGTGTTTTTTAGAAATTTACCCCGAAATAGTGCGCGCCCATATTAATGATGTCTATGATGAAAGCCATCAAGAGCAACAATATATTAAGCGCGGGCATTATACCGAATTTAATTTGATTTATGATAGAGGCACACGATTTGGGTTGATGACGGGCGGTAATGTGAATGCGGTGCTATCATCATTGCCACCTTTGGCGAAATGGCCGTGATGTTAATCCTATCGTTCAAAATCCCTTATCTTTCAAAGTCATTGACGCGGTTAAAGCGAATTTTTAACAAATCCTCTTGCCGATTTTCTAGTGCTTCCAACAAATGATTGATGCTATTGCTCAATGGCAGAATCGATTGATAATCTGCGGTTTCAACGAAGATTTTATCTAACACCAACCGCCATTGCGTGATAAAGGGCTTTAATTCAGCTAATAAAGATGATATTTCGTCATCATCACTCATCAGCAAATCAAGATAATCATTCAGCATATCATAACGGTCGCTAACATCAATACGCGCATTATCTGAAAAATTACCCTCATAATAATAAAACGCCAGCCTTGCATCTATTTTGGCAAAAATAATCTGCATCTGATGAATATTATGCAATGGTTTTGTGGCATCAAACGCATTCACCTGTTGCGGTGATGCTTTATGATATGCGATAAAACCAATCATGCCCGATAGCAACAAAGTCGATAATGTGACATATATATATTGTCTGTTTGTTTTTTTGTTCATTTAATCACCGCTCAATGTTTGTAAAAACGCAATTAGCTGTAGTCGCTCTTGCGTGGTAAGAAATAACGGACGCATCTGTTTATCCAAAGATGGGCGTATGATAAAGCCATTATCATAATGGTCAAGCACTGTTTCTAAATTAGGAAATGCGCCATTATGCATATAGGGCGCACGCTTCATCACCCCGCGCAAAGAAGGCGTTTTGAAAGCATGTAGCATATCAGCATCGGGCACAATCGCGCCCCTGCCAATATCTTTATCATTGATACCAATATCGTGAAATGCACCATCGGTAAATCGCCAACCTGAATGACAAGCGGCGCAATTGGCTTTGCCATTAAACACAATAAATCCCTGTTTTGCCCTATCGCTGATAGCATTATCATTGCCCATTACCCATTCATCAAAAGCTGTGATGCCCGAAACAATACTGCGCTGGAATGTGGCAATGGCACGCGCGAAATTATCTTGATTCACCGCATCATGCTGTGCGGGAAAGGCCGCATCAAATAATTGCTGATAGTCGGTATTGGCGGCAAGGGAAGCTATCATCTCATGCAAGGGGCGGTTCATCTCAAAAATGCTGGTAAAAGGCGCAACCGCTTGCTGTTCTAATGATGATGCCCGCCCGTCCCACAGGTAAAATTCGTCCCATGCATTATTAAGCAGACTCATGGTTTTACGGCGCGCTTGCCTGCCATTGCTAATGATAGGGCGTGGCAACCCATCTGACCATGCCAGATTTGGCTGATGGCATGATGCACAGGCAATACCCCTATCTGATAAATTCGTATCAAAAAATAATTTTTCGCCAAGCTGTTTTTTCGCTTTGGAATAGGGATTGTCATCAGGGTAGGGGATACTGGTTGGACGCTGATATTTTTGTTTGAGCGAATCTATCGTTTCGGCACCAATAATGTTAGGCAGGAATAATAGCATCAATACCATTATCAATTTTGGGGCATGTTTTATTTGCATCACATGTCTTTTTCTAGTAATTTTACAATATGCTATCTTGCAATTTACGCCCTAAAAAAGCGATTGTCAAAAAAAGGATATTAAATTGCGCGTCATTATTTTTATTACGATGTTATTGTCATATAGCGTACCAATAGAAGCTATAGCGCAAATCAGCGAGCAACAGCTGATTAATAATTATCGTGCGCTTGGCATTTGGCGCACCGATTTCAACACGCGTAGCATTGATTTGCGTGAGATTATTGATGGCGGTCCAGGCAAAGATGGCATTCCTGCAATATCATATCCTGTGTTTGAACCCGTGCAAAATGTGAGCAATATTGGGATATTTGAGCCTTTGATTACCATATCAATCAATGGCGATGCGCGTGGTTATCCGTTTCGGATGCTGATTTGGCACGAAATTGTCAATGATGTGGTGGGCGGTGTGCCAGTGGCGATTACCTATTGTCCGTTATGCAACAGTGCCATTGTTTTTGATAGGCGCACCAATACCGAAATATTGCAATTTGGTGTTAGCGGGTTATTGCGCCATTCTGATATGATTATGTATGATAAGCAAACCCATAGCTGGTGGCAGCAATTTACGGGTGAGGCGGTGGTGGGCACATTGAACGGTTTTAAGTTGAAAATTATCACCGCGCGCACCGAAAGTTTTCAATTATTCAAAACGCGCTTTCCCGATGGTAAAATTCTGGTGCCAACCAATCCCTATGACCGTGCCTATGGGCAGAATCCCTATCTCAGCTATGATACGAGTAATAACCCGTTTTTTTATAAGGGTGATTATCAAGGTGATTTGCCAGCATTGGCGCATGTGGTTGTTGTGGAAGATAAAGCATGGGCGTTAAAAACCTTGCGCGACATTGGTGAAATTATTGATGGCGATGTTATTATTCGCTGGACATCGGGGCAAAATTCCGCCCTTGATACCGCCATTATTAGTAAGGGGCGCGATATTGGCAATATCACCGCGCAAAAAAACGGTAAAGATATCCCTTATATTACAACTTTTGCATTTGCATATGATGCGTTTGTAAAACAAAAAAAATAATAGAATAAAACTTGCTAAATGTTTCATAACAAGCTATGTTTCACAATTATCAAAATAATGTCTAAAAAATATAGAAGAGTGGGCGATGACAGTTAAAGAATATGTAAAGAAATCAAGCTATAATTATGATGAATTAATCATATGTGGCAATGGTGATATGTTTGGCCATAAATATGGTAAATTACCCTCACCGCCAATGCTGATGTTTGATAAAATCACCGATGTTTCTGAAACAGGTGGCACATTTGGCAATGGCTATATGCGTGCCGAGATGGATGTAAAACCAGATTTATGGTTTTTTGATTGTCACTTTCAGCATGACCCAGTGATGCCGGGTTGTTTAGGGTTAGATGCGATGTGGCAATTAATTGGTTTCTTTTTGCTATGGTCGGGTAATGCGGGCAAAGGGCGCGCATTAGGTGCTGGCAAGGTACGTTTTAGCGATCAAGTGTTACGCGAGAATAAAAAAATCAATTATGAGATTGAGATGAAACGCGTTATTAAAAGCCGTTCACTCACCGTTGGTATTGGTGATGCACGATTGCTGATTGATGGCAAACCATCTTATAGTGCTGAAGACTTAAAAGTTGGGCTATTTGTGGATAAGGAAGCATAATCATGCGGCGTGTTGTTGTTACTGGTATCGGTGTTGTTTCCTCAATTGGCAATAATTGCGATGAGGTAACTGAATCATTACGTATGGGAAAATCTGGCATTAGCTATTGCGAAGAATATAAAGAGGCGGGTTTGCGCTCACATGTGCATGGCAAGCCTAACATTAATGTAAGCGAACATGTTGACCGTAAAAGTTTGCGCTTTATGGGTGAGGGTGCGGCCTATAATTATATCGCGATGCAAGAAGCGATTGATATGGCAAAATTGCCTGAAAATCTGGTTTCTAGCGAACGCACTGGTCTGGTCTGTGGGTCTGGCGGTATTTCGTTTGTCAGTCTTATGAAAGCATGGGATATTATTCGTGCTACTAAAATATCAAAAAAAGTTGGTCCCTATATGGTGCCAAAAACCATGAGTTCAACCAATGCCGCAACATTAGCCGTGCCGTTTCATATTAAAGGCGTTAATTATTCTATTAGCTCGGCTTGCGCCACCAGCGCACATTGTATCGGCAATGGCATGGAGCTGATTATGATGGATAAACAAGATATTGTTTTTGCAGGTGGCGGTGAAGAAGTGGATTGGTCGTTAAGCTGTATGTTTGATGCCATGCCAGCCCTATCAAGTGGCTATAATGATACGCCCGAAAAAGCATCACGCGCCTATGATGCCAATCGCGATGGTTTTGTGATTGCAGGTGGCGCAGGCACGTTGGTATTAGAAGAATTAGAACATGCCAAAGCACGTGGTGCTACTATCTATGCCGAATTAACGGGCTATGGCGCAACATCAGATGGGTTTGATATGGTGCAACCTTCAGGCGAGGGGGCGGTGCGCTGTATGAATATGGCACGCAAAACCGCGCGCAATAAAATTGATTATATTAACGCGCATGGCACATCGACTCCGATTGGCGATGCCAGAGAATTAGAAGCGATTCGCAACACATTTATTGATAATGATATGCCTTATATTGGCTCTACAAAATCTTTATCGGGGCATTCATTAGGCGGCGCAGGTGTGCATGAGGCTGTTTTTTCTTTGTTAATGATGCAGCATGGCTTTTTGGCTGAATCGATTAATATCGATACATTAGATGAAGCGGCGGAAGGCTTGCCGATTTTACGCAAAAAAATTGATAAAGAAATTAATGCTGTGCTTTCCAATTCATTTGGCTTTGGTGGCACCAATGCCTGTTTGATTTTTGAAAAATATCAATAAGTTCAGATGCAACATTTTGCCAAAGCAACCGCACAAATTTTACTTGATACTGGCTGTATCCTCACAAGCCCACACCAACCTTTCACTCTTACATCGGGCAAAAAAAGCCCCGTCTATGTTGATTGCCGTAAATTAATTGCTTTCCCACAAGCAAGGCAACATATTATGCAGATGGGTTATGAGATGCTATTAGACCAAGCAGGCAATAAATTTGATTGTGTGGCAGGTGGTGAAACTGCTGGCATTGCCTATGCGGCGTGGTTAGCGGATAAATATAATTCACCGATGGCTTATATCCGTAAAAAACCAAAAGGGTTTGGCAAAAATGCCCGTATTGAAGGCGATATGTATGAGGGGCAAAATGTGTTATTGGTAGAAGATTTATTCACCAATGGTGGCTCAAAAATATCTTTTTTAGATGCCATTAATGATATTGGCGCAGTTTGCAATCATTGTTTTGTTATTTTTCGCTATGGCATTTTCCCCGAAGAAGAGGCGAAATTTGCTGCGCGTGGCGTGCAATTACATGCGCTGGCATGTTGGCAAGATGTGCTTGACGAAATCAGTCAAAGCGGGCAATTACAGCCAGATGAAATTGCCACCATTCAAGCATTTCTACAAGACCCTGATGGCTATCAAGCGAAACAGCTATAATAATATTAATGTTAAAATTTGCGGTATCCGCGATGCCGATATTCTTGCGCATCTGATTAAGCATAAAGTTGCTTATGCGGGGTTGGTATTTTATCAAAAATCTCCGCGCTATATTGCCCCCGATGATGCCAAAAAACTGATTGAGATATTTTCAGGTAAAATTAAATTTGTTGGTTTGTTTGTGAATGAAACGATTGATAATATTATCAGTATTCACAACATCGTTGGGTTTGATATGATTCAGCTACATGGGCATGAGACACCGCAAATGATACAAGCACTGAAAGCAAAATTACCATTGCCCGTTATCAAAGCAGTTGGTATCGCGCAAATGAGTGATGTGATTGATTCTAAAGCATATTGGCAGATTGCCGATATCATGTTATTTGATGCAAAACCGCAAGCAAATGATGATTTAACAGGTGGGTTAGGGCGCAGCTTTAACCATCAGCTGATTAATGAGGCGACAACATTACCCAATAGTTGGTGGTTGGCAGGTGGTTTAAATGATAAAAATATTTGCGAGATTTTACAAAATCTTCATCAAAAGCCAGCAATGGTTGATTTATCATCATCGGTGGAAAGCTCGATGGGGGTAAAATCGCCCGAAAAAATTACTGCATTGATGGAAACATTAAAAAATATCAAAACTGTAACCGATTAAAATATGACGGCTATTTAATATTTCGGCGCGCTTCACAACGCTACCACCACGTGCGGCAGTTTGTTCATAAGGGTCTGATTCGGCAGTCATGTCAATTATTTCTATGAAAAAGCGGTGTGGTGTATAAGAAAAACGACTGAGCTTTTTATAAAATTCGAAGCCAGCAATGAAATTTTGTGACTTATAATCGGTGGGTCGGTTATATTTAATATTGCCGTTATTCTTCATACGCCCCAATCCGCCACTGGCATAAAAAGAACCGAATATTGAACCTCTGATACGTATTTGTGGTGCGCGCGCACGAATCAGCAAAGCTTGTTCGATAACATTACGCCCAGATGAATTTTCTTTAGGTTTGAAATTATAATCACTTATTCGCCATTCCACTGAAAATTCTTTATAAAATAAGCCACTATATCCTAACATTGCACCCAAACCGCTAATATTATAAGGGTCAAGGGTTGCATCTTCTGCAACCCCATCGGCATAATATTGTTGCTGGATACGGCTATTTTCGGCAAAAGGGTCGATGGGATTAAAAGGAAAATGATAATGCGCCCCAACATAAAAACTTTGGGAAAACGCAACATTCGTCCATAATAATATGGTCAATAAAACAGTGATATAAGATATATATATATTTATTTTATGCACGTAAAAATCTAAGGTGTTGAACCGAAGCGGAAAATATAAGCAAGCACAAATTGCGTATAGCGGATTGTTTCACGCACACTAATATCAGTGCTAGCATCTACCTCGCGAAATGTGCCCGAACGCGCAATCACGCTTTGATATTCAGCCGCAAAACTGTGTCTTGTCTCACTAAAATTATCGGCGCCTATTAAAAAATCATACCCTATCAGATAGGTTGTGGTGCGATAGTTTTTATCGGTTGAAAGCACTTTATCACCTTTTGCGCCCGACCGTGCATTGCCACTACCAATGCCAACTTTTGGTCGGCGCTTACCAGCTGATGCACGCCCTGTTAATATAACATTGTTATGATGGAATGATGCTGTGCCTGCAGGCGAGGTAATGTCACTTTCGGTAACGCGATATTCAATAGAAAAACTATTATTACCGATGCCTGCTAAATAGCCGAGATTACCATTAAAGGGATATTTGACGCTAAACTGATTATCAAAAGTGCTAGTACTCACATCATAAACTTGCCTATCTGCCCTTGCTTCCGCCCCTAATGAATAGGTAAGGCCAATATAAACAGTCGATTGCGCCATAGCCTGATGGCTTGGTAACAGTAACAGCACAAAAATAATGTGATATGGTAAATATTTTTTCATATAAATATCTGTAACATTGTCCCCAATGATAATATGTTGATTTTCAAAGCAAAATACATACCTTTTTGCGATATGTCAGTTATTTTTTATATCCACCCGCTGTCGTGGATGGGTATGCTGATATTCTTGCATCATATCATCAATCGCCAATTGGGTATAAATTTGTGTGGCTTTAATGGATTCATGCCCTAGTAATTCTTGAATTTGCCGTAAATTACCGCCTTGCGCCAAAAGGTGAGTTGCAAAAGAATGCCGCAACGCATGTGGCGTTAAATCATCGGATAAATGTAATTTTTTGCGAATTGCGGCAAGCTTTAATTGCGCCATTCGTGCCGATAGCCGATTGCCTTTTTTACCGCAAAAAAGCGGTGCAGAATCATCATTTTTGGTGAATATGCAAGATTGGATTAATCTGTTGAGCATATCTTTAACGATTGGTAATAATGGCACAAAACGTTGCTTACTGCCTTTGCCGATGATGCTTAAAGAATCGGTGGCTGTTAAAACATCGCTTACCTGTAAGTTTAATGCTTCGCTGATACGCAAGCCCGAACCATATAACAGCATAAATAATGCTAAATCACGGCAATTTTCCCAAACATTCTCTCCGTTTGTTTGGTTTTGTTTTACCATATCAAAAATCGCGGTAATATCTTTTTCGCTGGCAGGGCGTGGCAATTTTTTTTGTTTTTTGGGATTTTGCACCATTTGCACCATCGCATTTTTTGCCAAATCATGTCGTTCCAAAAATTCAAAAAAGCTGCGGATAGAAGATAAAAACCTTACAAGCGACGTGGCTGAGACAGATTGTTGTTTTTTATGCGCTAAAAAGCTACGAAAATCACGAATTTTGAGATGATTAAGATTATCAAGTGCGATTTTACCGCCCGCATAATTCATCAAAAATTCAAAAAATTGCAATAAATCACCCTGATAAGCGATGATACTATTATCGGCAAGATTTTTTTGTTTCAATTCTAGCAGATAGGTTTCAAAGGCTTGGCATAGATTATCATCGGCATAATTTCTGATTAAATTCGCCGCATTTTCTGATAAATCTTTCTTAATAATGCTCATTCATTCTATTCGATTAAATAATTTCATCATTTGCATAAATATGTTGGCTAAAAATATCATATAATCGGCTTCTAAAGTTTGGTCAAATTGTTCAGGCACAGATGACCCAAATGCCATAAAGCCACGACACCTATAAAAATCAACCATAATCAAAATATCAGAATGAATCTTATTCATGCCATAAATTTCTGGCTCGCCTTGCATATGATTGCGTTGCAATACTTTCTCACCCCTTAACAGATGCAATGTTTTGCCACTAATCAGACGCAAATTATCGCAAACCATATTTTGCAAAAATGGTTCATATTCAGTTTGTGGGATAAAGCAAAGCACTATTTTTTCTAATTCCAGCTGTTTAGGCATGGCTTGGGTGAGCATATTTAATAATTGCCACTGTGATTCACAAGATAGAATCTTTAGCACCAGCTGGTGAATTCTTTGTTGATAATCATGATTAACGCGCATGATAGAGAATAACTCACGATTCTCGGCATCGCGCATATTAAGTTGATTTTGCAAATGCCCAATCAGCGCGCTTCTAAAATCAACAATATTATCGCCTTCTGCCCATTCTGCGGGCAATTTCAATGCGCTTGACAATTCATCATGCCGCAATAAAAAATCAGGATTTGCGAGTAAATATTCCTTAATTTTTTGTTCAGCATCATTGCTTGATGGGTCAGAAACCACCATCATCACCTCGTTTCATATCGCCTATAAAATAGACTGTCCAGTTTTTTGCCAATCATCCATAAAGCTTTTTAGCCCCTTATCAGTAAGCGGATGCTGATACAGCATTTCCAATGTTTTGGGGGGCAATGTTGCAACATCTGCGCCAATTTTGGCACATTCCACCACATGTAAGGGGTTACGCACCGAAGCTGCCAACACATTGGTTGCAAAATCGTAATTTTCAAAAATTTCTACAATCTCGCCAATCAGCGTTAAGCCATCATAGCCAATATCGTCTAACCTGCCAACAAAGGGTGAGATATATTCCGCACCTGCTTTTGCCGCCAATAAGGCTTGCGCCGCCGAAAAACATAAGGTTACATTCACCGAAACATCTTTATCGCTTAAAGTTTTGCATGCCAGCAAGCCATCGGGCGTTAATGGCACTTTAATGGTGACATTATCGGCAAGCGATAAAAACCTATCCGCTTCTTTTAGCATGGTGGCGCAATCAAGCGCAGTGACTTCGGCACTGACCGAGCCTTTTACAATCGCGCAAATCTCTTTAATGGTTTGCAAAATATCGCGCCCCGATTTGGCAATCAGTGATGGGTTGGTGGTAACGCCATCAATCAAACCTGTTTGATACCATTTTTCCACTTCGCCAATATCGGCACTATCCAAAAATATTTTCATGATGTTGTCCCTATTTTATTATATTACTGCGTGAGTATAAACAAATATGCTGATAGAGACAATAACGTATATCATAAAACTTGCAAAATTCAGCAATTTCAATTACAATCAACATGATGCGTAAAATAATCAGGTGGAATGCGGAAAAATCCTTGCAATTAAGAAGGCTTTATGAAAGGGGAAATATAGGGTTTGAAGAATGTGCCTCACTGATAGAAGCGGGAAAAATATTAGATGTTATCGATAATCCTAGTCAACACCATTCAGAGCAAAAAGTTTTTGTGTTAGAAATTGATAATTATGCTTATCTTGTGCCTTATGTTGAAAATGATGAAGAGATTTTTTTAAAAACGCTTTACCCATGCCGTAAAAATACGGCACATTATTTGAAAGAAAGATGAAAAATGTCAAAAAAAACCATAGATACACCTCGCATCGGACGCTATTTAGATGATAAGGAAAAATTACTTATTGAAAGCATGGAAACCGCTATCAATCAACCAGATTATGCACCCGTTAGCATCATGACGCCAGAATATAAAGAAATGCTACAACAAGCAGCAAAAGCAGGATTGCAAGAATATGACGCTAGTAATCTTCAAAACAAAGCATCGTAGAAACATCTATATAGACCATCTTTATTGACACTTCTAAACAGCTTATCTTATTAGATTAATCTAAAACCAAACATCTTTATAGATACTTCTAAACAGTTGATATTATTAGATTAATCTAATACCAAAGTATCTTTATAGACACTTTTTTCCTTGCTAATTTTTTCTTTTTCATAAAAAATAACAGGCTCCATGTTGGTTAATTTTTAAAGGAGTAATACAATGACGGATATAGACAGATTGATAAGAACTATAGGCAAAAGAGAGTTTGTTAATTGGTTGGAAAGATGCATGAAATCTCAAGATACACATATTATGGTAGAAAAAATGCGTTCGGAACAACCTTATTTAGGAGCTAATAGTTGTGCTACTAAAATAAGTGGTATTTATAGAGTTATTCGGGAGGGTTTAATTATCGAAGCTTTAAATGAAATAGTTGAAGCAACACATGTGCCTCATGCAGTAAGAGCAAAAGCGAGGAATTTAAAAAATCAATACGCTATAGCATAGTTTACTAAAAATATGGGAATGATATATTTGCTTGCTCAAATTGGGTGACAAATATATCATTCCGAAAAAAATATTATTTCATATCACCTTTTGTAATTGTGATGTTTTTGCTATAGTTGCTATCTTATGCAACAATCTAAAACCACACTCACCATAGATATTCTGCCCTGTAGTACCTTGCCAGTAGGTAAAGATGTGTTTACTTATTTATGCAACCCTGATAATCCGCCCGCAATCGGGAAAATTTGCATCGTTCCATTTGGCAAGCAAGAAATATTGGGGATATGTGTTAGTGCGCCGAAACCGCCAACATCTGACATGCCCTTGAAGGTGATTAAAGAAATTCTGCCACTGCCACCACTTACCACAGAAACGCTCAGCTTTATTGATAAATTCGCTAATTACAACATGATGAAGCGTGGCACAGCGTTAAAAATGATGATTGCCCTTGCAACAAAAGCCTTGCCCACGCACGAAAATCTGTATCAGCTAATGCCTGATAGTGATGCAATCATCAAAGAAAAATCGATTAAACTCACCGCAATGCGTAAAAAATTCATTGAGAACGCTAAAAATTTACCACCCTTACCACTTAAAACGCTCACCATTGAAACGGGAGTTTCGGCGGCAAGCATTAAGAAAATGCAAGAAATTGGCATGGTGAGTAGCATCACGCAACAGCAAAAAATAGCGTCGCCTGATTACACTTATCAGCCACCCGATTTTAGCGATGAACAGCAAAAAGTAAAACAGGCGATGCAACCGTTGCTTGATGAGGCGCAAACCATTTTGCTAGATGGCGAGACGGGTTCGGGCAAAACTCTGTTATATTTTGATGCGGCGGCAAAAATATTACAGCACAATAAGCAGGTGCTGATTTTACTGCCAGAAATTATTCTCACCCGTCAATTTGTGGCATCATTTGAAAAATATTTTGGCATAAAGCCATTATTGTGGCATTCATCGCAAAGCGAGGTGACACGCAAAAAAATTTGGCAACATGCCATTAACGGCACAGCTGTTTGTGTGATGGGGGCGCGTTCGGCTTTGCTATTGCCGTTTCAGAATCTAGGCTTGATTATTGTTGATGAGGAGCATGATTCATCATATAAGCAAAGCGAGGGCAATATTTATCATGCACGTGATATGGCGGTGTTGCGGGCAAAACTTACCCATATTCCGCTGATACTAGCTTCAGCCACGCCATCATTAGAAAGCATGGTCAATGCCGATAAGTTGCGCTATCACCGCCTCATCTTAAAGCAACGTTATGGTGGAGCAGCCATGCCTGATATTCATCTGATTGATGTGCGGAAAGAAAAATATGAAAAGGGTAAATTTATCAGTGGGCAAATTATCAAACATCTGCAAATCACGCTTGATGAAAAACAACAGGCGATTTTATATTTGAATAGGCGCGGCTTTGCCCCCTTATTATTATGCCGTTCCTGCGGTTATCGTTTTATGTGCCATTCATGCGATGCGTGGCTGGTGGCGCATTATCATATCAATAGGTTGCAATGCCATCATTGCGGTTATCAAGCGCCATTGGCCGAGCAATGCCCCGATTGCCAAAGCGATGATTTACTGCCTTGCGGGCCCGGTATCGAACGGATTGCGGAAGAGGTTCATACAACATTTCCTGATGCGCGTTTGGCACTAATGTCGTCAGACCATATCAAGCAGCGCGAACAGGGCGAACAGCTAATTACTGCCATGCAACAAGGCGAAATTGATATTCTTATTGGCACGCAAATTTTAACCAAAGGTTTCCATTTTGCCAATCTTAGTTTTGTTGGCGTGATTGATGCCGATTTATCATTATCGGGCGGTGATTTACGCGCGGGCGAACATACCTATCAATTATTGCATCAGGTGATGGGGCGGGCGGGGCGCGAACAGCATGGCACGGTGATGTTGCAAACCACGAATCCCGAACATATTTTATTCCAATCACTGGCATCAGGCAAGCGCGATGAATTTTATCAATCTGAAAAAGCCTTTCGCGCACAGGGGAATTGGCCACCTTTCGGGCGCATGGCGATGATACTGCTAAAAGGCAATCATCAAGAAAAGCTTTATGAATTTGCCAAAAGCCTGAAACAACATTTACCAAAAGCCGATAATATTGCTGTGCTAGGGCCTGCATTGGCACCGCTGGCACGCGTTAATAATCAGTGGCAAATTCGCTTTTTGCTCCGCACCCATCGCAATTTTTTATTGCAACAATTCATCCTTGATTGGTTGGCGCGTGTCAAAAAACCAAATGCCATCCATCTAAAAATTGATATTGACCCATTATAATGGTAAGATAGCACATATCAATGAAAGGAACATGATGATGAAAGAAATTCACACCGAAATTGACATTAACGCACCTGTCGCCAAAGTTTGGGATATTATCAGCAATCTTGATGAATGGGCAACATGGAATAAAATGGTAATAGGCGCAAGCGGTAAAATCACGCAAGGCGCAACATTATCCATCACCATGCGGGGCAAAAGCGAAGGGGGCGAGCATAGCTATGCGCCAACCGTGATAGAATGTGATGCGCCAAATTATTTCAGATTTCGCGCCAGTATGGGCAATCGGTTGATGATGACCAATTATAAAATCTGTCAATTAGAAGCCAATAATAATGGCGGCACGAAATTTACGCATATCGAGCAATTTTCAGGGCTGATGGTGCCGTTCATTTGGAAAAAAATGGAACAAGGCGTGCCGATGATGTTGGCGATGATGAACAAAAATCTTAAACAACACGCCGAAACCTGACATGCTTAAACATGTCATGCTTAAAGTTGAAAACATAATAGTTTGAAAATTGGCAATTGATATTCTCGGTAGAGATAATCATCACCAGATTGCGTTTAAGTTTTAGATGCACCCTTATCTAATATCAAACCTATCAGCATTCATTACTTTCACCCACGCTTTGATAAAATCATTGATGAATTTATCACCAGAATCCGCACAGGCATAAATTTCTGCCAAAGCGCGTAATTGCGAATTTGAACCAAAAATCAAATCAACCCGCGTCGCCTGCCATTTTACATCGCCAGTTTTTCTATCACGCCCCTCAAAGATATTCTCATCATCTGATATTGCCTGCCAAGCGGTATTCATATCCAGCAAATTCACGAAGAAATCATTACTGAGCGTTTCAGGATTATCGGTAAACACGCCATGATTACTGCCATCAGCATTAGTGCCAAGCACGCGCATACCGCCAACCAACACAGTCATTTCTGGTGCAGTTAAGCCCAATAATTGCGCCTTATCAACCAGCAACGTTTCAGCTGGCGTTTGGAAAACACGTTTCAGATAATTGCGAAAACCATCAGCACGAGGCTCTAATACGGCAAATGACATCACATCAGTTTGCTCTTGGGTGGCATCACCGCGCCCTTGATTAAATGGCACAGTGATTTTCTTGCCCGCTTTTTGCGCCGCCATTTCAATACCAACACCACCTGCTAACACAATCACATCAGCCAGCGATATTTTCTGTGCTGATTGTTGCTGAATATTTTCAAGCACCCCAAGCACTTTGCTTAATTGTTGCGGATTATTGACGTGCCAATCTTTTTGCGGTGCAAGCCTGATGCGCGCACCATTGGCGCCACCGCGCATATCAGAACCGCGATAGGTAGCGGCCGATGCCCATGCCGTTGCTACCAATTCAGAGATTGATAAGCCCGATGCGGCAATCTTATCTTTCAATGCTTGCAATGATTTTTCATCAAGTGGCGCGGCATCAGATGCTGGAATGGGGTCTTGCCAAATCAAGTGTTCTTGTGGCACATCGCTACCCAAATAGCGCATTTTAGGCCCCATATCACGATGGGTTAGCTTAAACCAAGCGCGCGCAAACGCATCAGCAAATGCTTGCGGGTCTTGATGAAAACGCCGTGCAATCGGTTCGTAAATCTTATCCATCCGCAATGCCATATCGGCAGTTGTCATCATTGGCTGATGGGTTTTAGATTCATCATGGGCATCAACCACATCCGTCGCGCCCGCGCCATTTTTCGGATGCCATTGATGTGCGCCAGCAGGGCTTTTAGAAAGTTCCCATTCATAGCCAAATAACGCATCGAAATAGCCATTATCCCATTGTGTCGGGTTGGCTTTCCACGCGCCTTCAATGCCACTGGTAATGGCATCGCCTGCCTTGCCGCTTTTATGCGTGCTTAACCAGCCCAAACCTTGCGCTTCAATCGCCGCGCCTTCTGGCTCGCGCCCCACCAATGCGGCATCGCCTGCACCATGCGCCTTGCCAAAAGTATGACCGCCCGCAACCAATGCGACAGTTTCTTCATCATTCATCGCCATCCGCCCGAATGTTTCGCGAATATCGCGCCCTGATGCAACAGGGTCGGGATTGCCATTAGGACCTTCGGGATTAACATAAATCAAGCCCATCTGCACAGCACCTAACGGGTCTTCTAAATCGCGCTCGCCACTATAGCGTTTATCGCCTAACCATTCGGTTTCTGTGCCCCAATAAATATCTTCTTCGGGCTCCCAAATATCAGCCCTGCCACCCGCAAAGCCAAAGGTTTTGAAACCCATAGATTCTAACGCGCAATTACCCGCCAAAATCATTAAATCAGCCCAAGAAATATTGCGTCCATATTTTTGTTTAATCGGCCATAGCAAACGGCGCGCTTTATCTAAATTGCCATTATCAGGCCAGCTATTCAGCGGTGAAAAACGCTGATTGCCAGTGCCACCACCGCCGCGCCCATCATGGATACGATATGTGCCTGCACTATGCCACGCCATGCGGATAAATAACGGACCATAATGCCCGTAATCGGCAGGCCACCAATCTTGTGAATCAGTCATCAAAGCGACTAAATCTTTTTTAACGGCAACTAAATCTAATTTTTTGAAGGCTTCGGCATAATCAAAATCATCATCCATCGGGTTAGATAATTCCGAATGCTGATGCAAGATTTTAAGGTTAAGCTGGTTCGGCCACCAATCACGATCGCTGGTGCCACCACCTGCGGCTTGTTGCACAATAGAACTTGAAAACGGACATTTCATCTCATTCATAACATTATATCCTTATATATTTGGGTTAAAATATCATGTTTAAATTATCATGTAATATGGCAAGATGCAAGCAGGGGAATTGATTATTTTTGACTCTTTATGAGGTTACTATCAAGGCATGCACGGATTTAGTTTTTAAAATACAGCGGGGGGATTATCAAGGTTTGCACCTTTATAGTATTAAGCACAGCGGTGGTTGTTAAGACACGCTAGATTTTAATATTGAGTATGGGCGGGGGGAATATCAAGGCACGCACGATGCTAATATTAAGTATGGCGGGGGTTGTTAAGGGGGCATTCGCAAGATGGCGGGCTTGTCCTCGCCATCGAGAAGCGAATTCGCGCCCCCCTTGATACTATGTAACGTCATCGCAAAGCCCCCGCATATATTAATGAAAATCACCGCACCCCCCTTGATACTATGAACATCCTATAGGCAATCCGCATCGACTAAACTTTGAAAATATATTTTCAAAGCAAGTCTCGCTCGATTGCCCCCCATATAATGTATAGCAACCCACTCCGCCCTTTGTGCTATATACCCACAACATAAATACCTCTTTATGTTCTGTTATATTACGAACAAAACATTTTATTCTAAAAAAGTTCTAAATAAGGTTTGACATAGATATATTTATGCGCTAATAATAGGAAATATACCACATAAAAATGGTATATTTTGACGCAAATCCTGTTTATTGAGAGGGAAAATAATGAACAATTCAATACTTTATGATTCATAATATCAAGGGGGGCGGCTTCACTTCTCGGCGTGCGTGTCGGTGCGACCGCCCACCTTGTGAAGCCCCCTTGATAATCCCCCGCTGTTACTCAACACGGAGGCGGTGCGGCTTCTCGGAGTTAATATTGAATGCCCTGACACGCACGATGCTAATATTAAGCACAAGCGGTGGGGGTATGGGGGGCGTCATCGCGTGGCAATGGGCGTAAGCCTTCATTGCCTAAAGCGTATGTCGCAAAGCCCCCCATATTATAACGACAAG